>DAOWLH010000067.1 GCA_030643515.1 Dehalococcoidia bacterium
ACCAGTCCCTGCTGGCACCCATCATTGAAGCGTTCTTGCCGCCGGAGCAGAAAGCCGAAGAACCGGCGGGCTAGTAGCCGATACCTTTGTGATAGCCCCTGGGCGTGACCATCTTTCCGTTATAGACAAAGGTCTCGGAGTTGCCGATTATCACCAAGGCATCAGTGGCGATGTTGCCGGCTGATATTTCTCCCAGCGTGGTAATCTCAATCCTCTCTAGCTCTGTCGTAGCCTTGACGGCTATGCCAACCGGGGTGGTTGCTTTGCGATGGGTCAGCAGGATGGCTACCGCTTCTTTGATCCGTGCGTCTCCCACTTTGCCTTTCGGGTTATAAAGGACGACTACGAAGTCTGCTTTGGCGGCAGCTTCCAGCCGTTTCTTGATGTCGCTCTGGTCGGTAGCCAGGTCGGCAAGGCTGATAACGGCGAAGTCGTGCCCCAGTGGTGAGCCCAGGCTGGCAGCGGCAGCACTGGCCACCGTTATCCCGGGAATGACCTCCACTTGTACGGAAAGCCCGTTGTCCCTTAGGTAGCTGAAAAAGGTACTGGCGATGGCATAGATACCCGGGTCGCCGGTGCTGACCACGGCCACCTCCTTGCCCTCTCCTGCTCTGGCGAAGGCTAACGCGGCACGCTCGACAGGGGACATCTCCCTGGAGATTGTCTCCTTGTTGGTAACAAGCTCGGATACAAGCTCCAGGCTTGTTTGGTGCCCGATGACAACAGCCACCTTCTTTAGCCTGTCTCTGGCTCTGGGTGTCATGCTGTCCCTGCCGCCGGGGCCGATGCCGACCAAGTATACGCTGCCACTCATTTTACAGTGATAGCATACTTTCCCTGGCAGCAGCAGTCAAGGCGGCTGATTTGACGGGGCGGTATTTTCGTGCCATACTGTGTAGCTTTGCCAACAAGCAGCAGAGCAATCTTAAGATGAGAAAAGACCAGCCCGCTCTGGTATCAGCGATACTTCTTGCTGCCGGCGAGTCAAAGCGAATGGGCAGACCCAAGCTGCTTTTACCCTTTGGTGATAGCACCGTTCTGGGGCAAACCATTGATAATCTTGTCTCTTCCATGGTGGATGAGGTGGTTGTAGTGCTCGGGGCCAGGGGGCAAGAGGTCGGCCGGGCTGTCGCTGCTCGGCCGGTTAAAGCGGTCTTTAACCCGGACTACCGCCGCGGGATGAGCACTTCATTAACATGCGGGCTGAAGCAGATCAGCCGCCGGGCCAGGTGGGTCATGGTTGCCCTCGCCGACCAGCCGCTGGTCGATACCGGGACCTATAACCGGCTGATCGAGGCTGCCACTGGCTCCCAGAAGGGTATCGTCGTTCCGGTGTACCGGGGCAAGAGAGGCAACCCTATTATTTTATCGGCCGCTTATCGGGGGGAACTGATGTCGCTTGAGGGCGATGTCGGCGGTCGTGAGGTAGTCAAGGAGCATCCTGGTGACGTCCTTGAGCTTGCTGTCAGTTGCCAGGGTGTCGTCATTAACATCAATACCATGGCTGAGTATCGTGCCCGTCTGCATGAGCCAATCGGGAAGGGAGATGAATATGCTCAAAAAGATCAAGCTTAGCGAAGCTGTGGGGATGACGCTGGGCCATGACGTAACCAAGGTAGTGCCCGGCCAGTTCAAGGGACCAGCCTTTCGTCGTGGCCATATCATCAGCCAGGAGGATGTCCCCGAGTTGCTCAGCATGGGCAAGGAGCATATCTATATCATCGAAGAGGAAGAGAACGAGCTGCATGAGGAGGAGGCGGCGTTGCGGTTAGCCAGGGCGGTGGCCGGCCCGGAAATGAAGCTCGTTGGTCCAAAAGAGGGCCGGATAAATATCGAATCCCCCGTGCTGGGGCTGCTACGGGTAAATAAGGGCCTGCTCTTTGAGTGCAACTCCGTTCCTGACGTTGTCCTGGCCACCCAGCATGATTATGCGTTGTGCCACCCCGGCACGGTGGTGGCCGGCACCAAGGTCATCCCGCTGTATGTACTGGAAACCAGGGTAGAGGATGTCGAGGAGCTGTGCCGGCAGAAGGGCAGGGTGATAACAGTCATTCCTCTCAAGGCTAAACGGGTTGGCGTGGTTATTACCGGAAGCGAGGTATTCAAGGGGAGAATCAAGGACAAATTCGGAGAGACAATAAGAAAAAAGGTTGAACCGCTGGGTTCGGTGGTCAACCACCAGACCATTGTTCCCGATGACGAGGATTTGATTACCCGGGCTGTTCTGGATATGAGGGACAGGGGCTCGGAGGTAATCTTTGTCTGCGGTGGACTGTCGGTGGACCCGGATGACGTCACCGTCGAGGCGGTGGCTAAAACTGGTGCCCGCATAGTTTCCTACGGGGCGCCGGTCATGCCCGGGGCCATGTTTCTCTTCGCTCAACTGGGGGATATTCCCATACTTGGAGCGCCGGCGGCGGTCATCTTCCACGATGCTACCATCATTGATATTATCCTGCCCCGGGTCCTGGCCGGCCAGCCGGTTAGCCGGGATGATATTATCGCTCTGGGCCACGGTGGGCTGTGCCTTGGCTGCGATGGCTGTGCCTACCCCATCTGCCCCTTCAGCAAGTAAGCCGATGTCTTTTGCTATTTATCTACCCGGGCTTTTCTATAGCTGCATGGCAGGCTAGCCCTCTGGGGTCATCCTTTCTTAAAGTTTCATAAAATATGCTAAATTTAAGACAAGAGGTATTGACAAAGCCCGTAAGTAGTTGTAATATGGATAACGGTAACCGATTGCCGTATTATTCATGGGAGTGATGAACGGGGATGAAACGAATACTGGTCAAGGAACAGTTTTGCATCGGTTGTCGCCTTTGCGAGGTCTACTGCCGGTTGCAGCGCTCAGAATCCGGGGAATTACTCAGGGCTTACAAGAGGGAGGCCTCCCTTCCCCTATCCGGGGCTCGGGTGGAGGAGAGGGGGCCGGTAGCCATTTCGGTGCGCTGTCAGAACTGTGAAGAGCCGGCCTGTGTCTATGCCTGCCTCGGCGGTGCTCTAAAGCGGGATGCTGATTCCGGTCTGGTTGTCTGGGAGGAAGAACAGTGCCTCGGCTGCTGGAGCTGTATTCTGGCCTGCCCCTACGGTGCCATCAGGAAGGACACCAGACGGGGGAAGATAGCCAGGTGCGACCTGTGCTCCGGGGAAGAGGTGCCGGCGTGCGTCGCCGGTTGCCCGAATGAGGCTCTGGAGTATATTGAGAGTTAGGACAATGAATGCAAAAGGAGGCAAATCATGTCTTACGATTGGGGACCACGTTATATTGTACCGTCACCTGCTTTGAAGAGCTATTCTGGTACGGTTCAACTGAGAGAGGATTTCGACGAAGAGCTATTAGACAAAGAATTAGCCGAAATGGGTTTATCAGGGGTTATCACAAAGACAGTCAATCCCTGGTACTATCGTAGGAAGAATACGGATACCTGGATAAAAGTTGGCGAGTCAGCGGACAAGCCAGGCAACTTTGCGGTCACATGGAATACACGTAATCTCGAAGATGGGCAGTATGAGGTACTGGGGTTGATGCACATATTTGTCAGGAGTGGTGACGTGGAGACGGCCATCGCTCGGCAAAACATAGTAGAAGTGACTGTTAAGAACTGAGTAAACCTACATATCAGGCAGGGATTTTTAAATGATTGCTATTATAGACTACGGCGCCGGCAATTTGCGCAGCGTGGTCAATGCCATTACCAGGCTGGGCTACCAGCCCATCATTGGCACCAGCCCGGCGGATGTACTGGAGGCCCGGGTGGTTATCCTGCCCGGCGTTGGTGCTGCCGCCAGCACCATGGAAAGCCTTAAAAAAATGGGGTTGGTGAAGCCGTTACGCAGCTATATCGCTGCTGGCCGCCCCTTCTTTGGTGTTTGTTTGGGGCTACAGGTTTTGTTCACCAGTACCGAGGAGGGCGGCGGGCACCAGTGCCTGGACGTCATACCGGGCCGGGTGAAGAAGCTGCCCTCCGGTCAGAAGGTGCCTCACATGGGCTGGAACCAGGTGAGGCAGAAGCTTGACCACCCGGTATTTAGCGGCATACCGGATGACAGTCACTTCTATTTTGTCCACAGCTACTATGTAGAGCCGGACGATAGGGCACTGGTTGCCGGTGAGACAGAATACGGCCTGCCCTTGTGCAGCGTCATTGCTCGGGACAAACTGGTGGCCACCCAGTTCCACCCGGAAAAGAGTGGTGAGCTGGGACTGAGAATGTACCATAACTTTCTCAAGCTGGCTCTGGAGTAGGGGATAAACGCAATGAAGAAAGTTGAATACCTGATAATCGGTAACTCGGCCGGCGGCATCGCCGCCGCCGAGGCGATTCGCCAGGTTGATAAGTCCGGGGAAATAGCCATTATCTCCGATGAGCCCTGTGCCGCCTACTGCCGGGCGCGCATTGCCGAGCACCTGGCCTATGGCCGTTCGGTTGATGACCTCCTGTTCCGTCCGGCTGATTTCTATGAAAAAAATGGCATACAGGCCATCCTGGGACGGAGGGCTGAGTGGATTGATGCCGGAGCCCACCGTGTGCAAATCGATGACGGCACCGGGATTTCCTGGGGCAAACTGCTGCTGGCTACCGGTGGCCGTCCCATCGTGCCTGAGATGGAGGGTGTTAACCGGAAAGGGGTTTTTACCTTTACCACCTTTGATGATGCCCGGGCAATAGCCCGGTATATTGAAAAAGCGGAGCGGGCGGTTGTTATCGGCGGTGGCCTTATCGGGACAAGCGCCATTGAAGCGCTGGTCAAGCGGGGGTTGAAGGTTACCGTGGTCGAGATGAAGGAGCGGATACTGAATACCATCCTGGATGAGGAGGCCTCGGCCCTGGAAGCAGAGGCTATGAAGCAGGCCGGGGTTGATATTATCACCGGCGCTACTATTTTTGGCATCAATGGCCCTTCAACCGGGGCTGAAGTTGTGAGCAGTGTTACCTTAGATAGTGGGCGGGAAATTCCCTGCCAGCTGGTGGTGGTGGCCATCGGTGTCACGCCGCGCCTTGAGCTGGCGGCAGCCGCCGGCATAAAGGTAAATCGTGGAATTGCTGTTGACCGCCGCATGGCAACCTCCTGCCCCGATGTATATGCCTGCGGAGACGTGGCCGAGGCCCATGATTTCGTCTATCAGGGGCCGCGCCTGACCCCGGTATGGCCCAACGCCTATCTGGGGGGAAGGGTAGCCGGCTTCAATATGGCCGGTGTTGCCGCCGATTACCCCGGAGGAACCGCCATAAACTCAATGAAGTACTTTGGTGTGGATATTACCTCTGCCGGCATAACGGTGCCACCGGATGACAGCTATCGGGTGCTCCGCCGGAGGCAGAACGGAAGCTACCGCCGGGTGGTGGTCAAGGTCGGTTGCGTCGTCGGCATGGTCTTTGCCGGCGATATAGAGAAATCCGGTATTGTTTTCAAGCTGATGAAGGAGCGGGTGGATGTCAGCCAGTTTGTGGAAACGCTGGTGGCCGATGACTTTGGTCTTATCTGCCTCCCGGAAGATCTGTGGCGGTCGCAGCTTGTGGCCCCGGATAAGGTGTTGAAATGAAAGAGCTGGGCAGAGTAAACAATGCCTATGGTGACGACAAGGTAATTGATGCCTGCTCCATCTTCGGTATTATGGATACCTCGGGGCGAGGGTTCTCCGGGGAAGGCATTATCCGGGCGATTGCCAATATGCATGACCGGGGCAACAGCCTCGGCGGCGGCTTCGCCGTCTACGGGCTGTATCCGGAGCATGCCGACCGCTATGCCTTTCACGTAATGTATCTCAGCCGGCAGGGGAAAGAGCAGACCGAGGCCTTCCTGGAAGATAAATTCAAGGTGGTCTATGCCGCAGAGGTGCCGACGCGGCGGACGCCCAATGTCTCCAGTCCGCCGCTGGTGTGGCGTTACTTCCTGGAGGTTGCCGATGCCGGTGGGCAGCCTCGGGATGACTATGTCATGAGCCGGGTTATGGAGATAAACACCGGTATAGAGGACAGCTTTGTCTTTTCCAGTGGCAAGAATATGGCCGTCTTTAAGGGTGTCGGATATCCTGAGGATATTGCTGAATACTTCTGTCTGGAACGGTACCAGGGCTACCTGTGGACAGCGCACGGCCGTTTCCCGACCAATACGCGCGGCTGGTGGGGGGGTGCCCATCCCTTCTGCCTGCTTGACTGGACAGGGGTCCACAACGGAGAGCTCTCTTCTTATGGTATAAACAGGCGCTTCCTGGAGCAATTCGGCTATCACTGCACACTGCAAACCGATACCGAGGTTATCGCCTATGCTATTGACCTCCTGATGCGCCGGCACAATCTGCCTGTGGAGATGGTGGCCAGGGTTCTGGCACCGCCGCTGTGGCGTGATATAGAGCGCTGCCCGCCGGCGGAGCGGGAGCTGCTTACCGCCCTGCGTCAGGTGTATGGCAGCCTGCTTTTAAACGGCCCTTTTACGGTTATCATCGCCCACCAAGGTGAGATGATAGGGCTTACCGACCGTATCCGTCTGCGGCCGCTGACTGTCGGTGTGAAAGGTGACATCTTGTACCTTTCCTCCGAGGAGTCGGCCGTCAGGCTCATCTGCCCCGACCTGGACAGGGCCTGGATTCCAGTGGGCGGTCAGCCGGTGATCGGCCGGCTCGGGGAGCATGTGCAAGCAGCCAGGGAAGGGGTTACGGCCGATGCTAACTAAGAGGATTATTCCCTGTCTTGATGTCAAAGACGGGAGGGTGGTCAAGGGCACCAGCTTTATCAATCTGCGTGATGCCGGCGACCCGGTGGAACTGGCCAGCTTCTATTACCGGGAGGGGGCCGATGAGCTGGTCTTTCTGGACATAACAGCTACGCCGGAGGGACGCGATACCATGGTGGATGTCGTTCGGCGTATCTCGGAGCAGGTATTCATGCCCCTTACCGTCGGTGGTGGCCTGCGGACGCTTGACGATATGCGTCGCATGCTTAAGGCCGGTGCCGATAAGGTGTCGGTCAACACCGCCGCCGTGCTCAACCCCGACCTCATCAGGCGGGGAGCGGATAAATTCGGCAGCCAGTGTATAGTAGTCGCCATTGATGCCAAGCGACTTGCCGGCGAGGAAGGCGGCTGGGAGGTGTATATCTCCAGCGGCCAGAAGCCGATCGGCATAGACGCAATCAAGTGGGCCCGGCGGGCGGTTGAGCTCGGCGCCGGGGAGCTGCTGCTGACCAGCATGGATGCCGATGGCCATCGTGCCGGCTACGATATCGAGCTCACCAGAGCTATTTCGGAGGCGGTAAATGTGCCGGTGATTGCCAGCGGCGGAGC
This sequence comes from Dehalococcoidia bacterium, assembly GCA_030643515.1. GTDB lineage: Bacteria > Chloroflexota > Dehalococcoidia > Dehalococcoidales > DAOWLH01 > DAOWLH01. Next base: position 7,285 of record DAOWLH010000067.1, read on the forward strand.
CGGCAGCCTTAAAGACCTGGAGCTGGCGCTGGAAGCCGGCAGGGCGGACGCAGTGCTGGCGGCCAGCATCTTTCACTACGGCAGCCATTCCATAAGGGAAACAAAGGAGTATCTGGCCGGCAGGGGAATACCGGTAAGGCTTTAAGAAGATGAAGACCTATTTACCGTCCAAGTTTGTGGTAGAGAGGGATGCCGAGCGCTGTATCCAGTGTCAGGCGTGCGTCAGCCAGTGCAGCTTTGATGTCCACGCTTATGATGCCGATTATAATGAGGTGACCAGCCAGGGTGAGAACTGCGTCGGCTGTCACCGCTGTGCCGTCTTTTGCCCATCGGGGGCAATCACCATTAAACGAAACCCGCTGGATTATAGAGACAATTATAACTGGCGGTCCGAGATTATCGAGGACATCATCAAGCAGGCCGAGACCGGTGGTGTGCTGCTTACCGGCATGGGCAATGACAAGGGCCAGCGCATTTACTGGGACCACCTGGTACTCAATGCCAGCCAGGTGACCAATCCCTCCATTGACCCCCTGCGGGAGCCAATGGAGCTGGCCACTTACCTCGGCAGCAAGCCGGATAAGGTGGAGCTTGATAGTGATAATAACCTGAAGACCGAAATGCCCCCCCAGGTGAAGCTGGAGGTGCCGGTCATGTTCTCCGCCATGTCCTACGGTGCTGTCAGCCTCAATGTCCAGCAGTCCCTGGCCAGGGCGGCCACCGAGATGGGCACCCTGTGGAATACCGGCGAGGGTGGCCTGCACCCCAGGCTGTATCAGTATGCCGACCACGCCATTGTTCAGGTGGCTTCCGGGCGCTTCGGTGTCCACCCGGGGTATCTTGATGCCGCCAGAGTGGTCGAGATTAAAATAGGGCAGGGAGCCAAACCGGGCATCGGTGGCCACCTGCCAGGAGAGAAGGTCAGCGCCGATGTCTCCCTAACGCGCATGATTCCTGAGGGTACCGACGCCCTGTCCCCGGCGCCTCAGCACGATATCTATTCCATCGAGGACCTGGCCCAGCTCGTTTACGCCATAAAAGAAGCGACCAACTATACCAAGCCGGTATCGGTGAAGATAGCCGCTGTCCATAACTCGGCAGCCATCGCCAGCGGCATGGTGCGCGCCGGTGCCGATATCGTTGTCCTTGACGGGCTGCGGGGAGCCACCGGGGCAGCGCCCAAGGTAATCCGGGACAATGTTGGTATCCCCGTTGAAATGGCCCTGGCCTCGGTGGACAACCGGCTGCGGCAGGAGGGTATCAGGAACCGGGCTTCAATTGTTATTTCCGGCGGCATTAGAAACAGCGGCGATGTCATAAAGGCCATCGCCCTCGGCGCCGATGCCGTCAATATCGGCGCCGCTGCCCTGGTTGCCCTGGGCTGCACTATTTGCCAGCAGTGCCACACCGGAAGGTGTGCCTGGGGCATCTGCACCAGCGATGCCCGCCTGTCCAAGAGGGTGAACCCTGATATTGGGGCCCGCCGGCTGGCCAACCTGCTGCGCGGCTGGAGCCTGGAAATCAAGGACATGCTGGGCGGCATGGGCATCAATGCCGTGGAGAGCCTCCGCGGCAACCGGCTGCAATTAAGGGGAGTCGGTCTTACCGATACCGAGCTGGATATTCTGGGTGTCAGGATGGTGGGGTGCTAGCCATGGTGGTTGATGGAGCAAATCAGGTGGTCAAGGTGGATGTCACCGGGCTCTCTTACCGCAAGCTTAATGAGCAGCTTCGCCAGCTGGTAGCCGACGGTGCCAGCCGGATTGAGCTCCTCAATGTCTGCGGGCAACGGTATATCGGCACCGACCTGGGCGGGCCAGTGGAGCTGGTGATATACGGCACGCCGGGCAATGCCCTGGGTGCCTTTATGGACGGGCCCAGTATTACCGTCTATGGCAACGCCCAGGACGGCTGCGGCAACACCATGAACGAGGGTGAGATAATCATCCACGGCCACGCCGGTGATATTGTCGGCCTGTCTGCCCGCGGCGGCCGTATATTCGTCCGGGATGATGTCGGCTATCGGGCGGCCATTCACATGAAGGGCTACGGGGATAAGAAGCCGGTGCTGGTAGTCGGCGGTACCGCTCAGGACTTTGTCGGCGAATACATGGCCGGAGGTGTCCTGGTGCTTTTGGGCCTTACCCTGGGAGAGGGAGAAAACCACCGGGCCAGTTTCATCGGCACCGGCATGCACGGTGGCGTCATCTACCTGAGGGGAAGTGTTGAAGACCACCAGCTGGGCGAGGAAGTTGGCCGGGCTGAACTGGACGAGGCCGACTACCGGGTGCTGGAGGAAAATGTCAGCCGCTTCGCAAGGCACTTTGGCAGGGACGCAGACGAAATACTAAAGGGCAGTTTCATCAAGCTCTTCCCCCGCTGGCTGCGGCCCTACGGCCAGCTCTACGCCTATTAGAACAGCTTAATTAGCGCCCGATATTAAGGCAGGACAGCCTTTCGGCCGTCCTGCCTATTTGTGTTGCCGGCTATAGTTTAGCCTCTGTCTAAAGAATAGATGGGATGGTGTCCGAGGCGTCAATCAGTTCTTTGAGCTCCGCCTCGATTTCTTCCTGTCTTCTCTTTTTCTCCTTGAGTGCCGCCGACAGCTTCTGGTAGTACTCCTTGACCCTCTCGACGCGTTTTAGCTGGGATAGGATGACGGTAATCTTGAGGGCGCTGTCCCGGCGAGGATAGTCGCCGTATCTGATTACGGCACCGGGTGCCAGTTCGCTCAGGTAGTCTGCCAGCTCCTTGACCAGATTCATGTTCATTTCGGTGGTAGGTGCCGACAGCAGGTACAGGGCGCTGCAGGCGTCCTTGGGGTTACAATTGAGGGACAGGTTACTGATGGCCTGGTCCAT
>DAOWLH010000049.1 GCA_030643515.1 Dehalococcoidia bacterium
AAACCAATACCGATTTTGGCATAGCCCACGGGCAGGCGGTTTCTGCCGGCATGGTGGCCGCCGCCAGAATAGCCAGAGAATTAGGTATACTGGGGGGTGGGGAACTGGCCAGACTAACCGGCCTCCTGGAAACTATTGGTCTACCGGTAGCCATAAAGGGTCTGGACAGTGATAAAATCATTGAGGCAATGAAGCATGATAAGAAAATTGTCGCCGGCAAAATACGGTTTGTCCTCCCCCGGGCGATAGGCGATGTCTTTGTAACCGAAGAAGTCAGCCTGCCTCTGGTGGAGAAGGTTCTGGGTGGTTGAATTGATGAAACCAAGGATTTGCGCCGTTATCACCAGTAAGGACACGGTGGCCATAAGGGAAGTGGCGTCGCTGGTGGAGCTGTTTGAGGTCCGCATTGACCTCATCGGTGATGGCTGGACCGAGGTAGCCAGGCAGCTTGATAAACCGTGGCTGGCCTGCAACCGGCTGGCTCAGGAAGGCGGCAGCTGGCGGAATGGCGAAGCCAGGAGGAAAGAGGAGTTGCTTAAGGCGGTTGAGGCAGGGGCGGCTATCGTTGATGTTGAGCTGGCTACGCCCAACCTGGAAAGGCTGGTTTCAATGGTTAAGAGGAGGGCGGAGTGCCTCCTTTCCTTTCATGAATTGGAGGGGACGCCGCCGCTGGATAGGCTGAAAAAAATTGTCAGGCGCCAGATTGCTGCCGGTGCCGATATCTGCAAGGTGGTGACCACTGCCCAAAAGGCGGAAGATAATCTCACCATACTGAGGCTCATTACCGAGTTCCCCGGTGTCAGGATAGTCGCCTTTGCCATGGGCCCAGAGGGCCTGGTCAGCCGCATCCTCAGCCCCCTGGTGGGCGGCGATTTTACCTATGCCGCCATTAAAGAGGGTGCCGAGTCCGCACAGGGGCAGATGACGGTTGCCCAGCTGGATAGCCTGTATAGAATGGTGAAACAATGATATCATCGGAAACAAAAATCTGCGGCCTTATCGGCCACCCAGTGACGCATAGCGTGTCACCGGTAATGCATAACGCTGCCTTTGAAGCTCTTGGTCTGGACTACATCTATCTCCCCTTCGCTGTAACCAAAGATAGACTGGCCCATGCGGTTGATGGTGTCAGGGGAATGAACATCAGAGGGCTCAATGTCACCATACCGCACAAGGTGGCCGTTATCCCCTTTCTGGACGGGCTGGAGCCGCTGGCGGAGAGAATAGGCGCCGTTAACACTATTGTCAATGATGACGGTGTTTTAACGGGTCATAACACCGATGCCGCCGGTTTTCTAAAAGCTCTGCTGGAGAATGGGATTGAGCCTGGGGATAAACAGGTCGTACTTCTGGGAGCTGGCGGCGCCGCCAGGGCAATTGCCTTCGCCCTGGCTGAGAAGGGCGCCCGGCTGACCATTTTGAACCGGGAGCAAGAGCTGGACTGGGCGGTTGAGCTGGCCGGCAGTGTCTCCAGTTTCTCTGGCAGGAAGGTTAGAGCTCTGGAGCTAAGTGAGCCAAACCTTAAAGCAGCCCTAGCGCCGGCTGATGTTGTGGTTAATACCACCAGCGTTGGCATGAGACCGAATGACGGCCAGAGCCCGGTGTCCAGGGAACTGCTGAGGCAAGGGCTGGTCGTTTTTGATATTGTCTATAACCCGGTTAAGACCAGGCTGCTATCTGAGGCGGAGCAGGCTGGTGCCATAACAGTAAATGGCCTTGATATGTTGGTGTGGCAGGGGGCTCTGGCTTTTGAACTATGGACTGGGGCCAAGGCTCCGGTGGGAGTGATGAGAGATGAAGTGGCAAGAGCACTTGGCGGTATATCGTTTGGCGGGGCAGTTGGCGCCGGCAAGCGGAAAAAGACCAGTGTGGCCTTGGTCGGCTTTATGGGTGCCGGCAAGACGGCTGTCGGCCGGGTGCTGGCTGAGAAAATGAATAAAGAGCTGGTTGAGCTGGACAGCCTGATAGTGGAAAAGGCGGGAAAATCCATAGCTGACGTATTTGACCAGGAGGGCGAAATAGCCTTTCGTCAGCTTGAGATGGAGGTTGCCAGGGAGGTGGCCGGCAGGAAGAACCAGGTTGTCGCCTGTGGCGGCGGCGTTGTGCTTAATAAAATAAACATCGACCGGCTTAAAGCAGAGGCGGTGGTCATCTATCTGATGGCCTCGCCGGAGGCAATACAGGAAAGGGTGGCTGGTGATGCCGAGGCAAGACCGCTGCTGGAAGGTGGTGATAAGTCCCTGGCCATAAGGGAGCTACTGGCCTTCAGGCAGCCTTTCTACCAGAGAGCTGCCGACATTATCATAGATACCTCCAAGATGGGCATCGAAGCCGTCGCCGAGCAGATTATTGCCAGACTGAAGAGAGAATGAAGGCTAGAATAGGTAAAAGTAAAATGGATGGCTCAGTGGCTGCCCCGCCTTCCAAGAGCTATACCATCCGCGGGCTTATGTGTGCTGCGCTGGCCAAGGGTGAAAGCCAGATAGTGCACCCCTTGACATCGGATGATACCGGGGCAGCAGCCAGCGTGCTGGGGCAGGTCGGTGTTGATATTGCCCGGGGTGAGGGCTCGTGGCGGGTCCATGGCGGCTATTTCCATGAGGCTGCCGAAGACCTGTTTTGCCGCGATTCGGCCGCCACCTTCAGGTTTATGATTGCCATCTCATCGCTTGTCCCGGGAAGGTGTCGCCTGGTTCCCGGCGCTTCGCTTGCACGAAGGCCGGTTCAGCCGCTGCTTGAGGCGCTGGCACAGTTGGGTGTTAAGTGCCGTGCTGACGGTGCTTCGGTGATAGTTGATGGCGGTAACCTGAAAGGGGGGACAGTCCGGCTGCCGGCTGATGTCAGCTCCCAGTTTATATCTGCCCTGCTGCTGATAGCGCCGCTGGCCGAACACGGCGTTGACCTCCGGATGACGACGCCGGTGCAGTCAAAACCTTACTTAAAAATGACTATGGCCTGCATGGAGAAGTTTGGCGTCAGTGTGGCAGCCTCCGAGGACCTCAGCCAGTTTGAGGTACGCCGTCAAGAATACCGGCCGGTCGGCTACCAGGTGGAAGGGGACTGGTCATCGGCTTCGTACCTTCTGGCGCTGGGGGCTGCCCTTGGGCAAGTGGAGATAACCAACCTCAGCGCAGAGAGTTTGCAGGGAGACCGGATAATGTTAAACTTACTGACAGAAATGGGTGCCCGGGTATTGATTGGCGATAAATCATTAAGGGTGCAGAGGTCGCAGCTTAAAGCAATTACGGCTGACCTTTCGGACTGTATAGATTTGTTGCCTACCATGGCGGTTCTGGCAGCAGTAGCTGATGGCGAAAGCCGCTTTACCGGCGTTGGCCGGGCGCGGTATAAAGAGTCCAACCGCATCCAGGCCTTAAAACAGGGGCTGGAAAGAATGGGCATCGATGTTGTCGAAGGTAGCGATAGCCTCAATATTATTGGCTCGGTGCCCAAGGCTGCCACCATAGACAGCTTCAATGACCACCGTATAGCTATGGCCTTCAGTATCCTGGGTGCTGTTTCCGGTGGCACCACCATAACCGGTGCCGAGTGTGTTTCCAAAACGTATCCCGGCTTCTGGGATGAAGTTAAAAAACTGGGGGGCAAGGTGGAGCTCAATGTCAAATAGCTTAGGTAAGTTGTTCACCATAACCAGCTTTGGCGAAAGCCATGGCAGGGTGGTCGGCATTATTGTCGATGGCTGTCCGGCCGGTCTGGCTATCACCGAAGAAGACATCCAGCGGGAACTGGATAGAAGAAAACCCGGTGAAGAGCTGGTTACCACTGCCAGGAAGGAAGCGGACAGGGTGGAGGTGCTTTCCGGCGTTTTTGAGGGACGAACCACCGGTGCTCCTATCTGCCTGTTGGCCTGGAACCGGGATGTTGACTCCGGTGACTACCAGAGAATGCGGTATGTGATGAGGCCGGGCCACGCCGACTACACCGCCTATGTCAAGTACGGGGGCTTTAACGACTTCAGGGGTGGTGGCCGTTTTTCCGGCAGAATCACTGCTGGCTTCGTCATGGCCGGGGCTATCGCTGGCAAGATACTGGATATTATTGGTGTTGAGGTCATGGCCCACACTATCGCCGTAGGCGATATAGCCGCCCGGCCAACGGAAATTGACGAAATAAGGCGAAAGGCCGGTCTGAACCGGCTTCACTGCGCCGATTCTGAGGCGGCCAGGGAGATGATGAAAGCCATCGAAAAGGCCAGGCAGGAAGGTGACAGCCTGGGCGGCATTATCGAGGGCATTGCCCTCGGGCTGCCGGCCGGACTTGGTGAGCCGGTCTTCGATACCCTTGACGGCGAGCTGGCAAGGGCTCTCTTTTCCATCCCGGCAATCAAGGGGGTGGAGTTCGGCTCTGGTTTTCAGGCGTCAAAGAAGAGAGGCTCGCAGAACAACGACCCGTTTACCGTTGAAGGTGGCAGGATAGTAACCACCAGCAACAACGCCGGTGGCGTGCTCGGTGGTGTAAGCAGCGGCATGCCGCTGGTGGTCCGGGTGGCTGTTAAGCCGACGGCATCGATAGCTAAAAGCCAGCAAACGGTTGACATAAAAGAGATGAAGGGCACCAGCCTGGAGGTTACCGGCAGGCATGATGCCTGTATCGTTCCCCGTGCCGTCGTTGTGGTGGAATCAATGATGGCGGTAACCCTTTGCGACCTTGCTCTGAGGGCCGGGCTACTGCCCAGGGTGATAAAATGAAGCTGGAAGAACTAAGGCAGAAGATAGACTCTATTGATGACGATATTGTTCGCCTCATCACCCGGAGAGTGAGACTAATCGAGCAGGTAGGCGAGGTAAAGAGGAAAAATGGTCAGCAGATAGAAGACAGGCAGAGAGAGGAACGAATCCTTGAACATATTAAAAAAATTGCCGGCGCTGAGGGCATCAACGGGGCGGATATTGAGGGCATCTACCGTCAGATATTCACTATCGCCAAGAGCATCCAGGGCGCTATCGTTGCCTTCCAGGGGGAGCTTGGCGCCTATAGTGAGGAAGCGGCGCTTAGATTCTTCGGTGCCGGGGCCCAGGTCAAGCCCTACGAAGGGCTGGGAGACGTTTTTAAGGCGGTGGAACGGGGTGAGGCTCAGTTCGGCATTGCCCCTATTGAGAACTCTCTTGAGGGCAGCATCAGCCGGACGTATGACCTGCTACTGGACTCCAGCCTGAAAGTCTGCGGGGAAACGGAGCTCAAGGTGTCCCATTGCCTGATTGCCAATCCCGGGGCGACGCTGGACTCCATAAAGAGAATATATTCCCACCCACAGGCGCTGGGACAGGCACAGGCATTCATAAAACATCTCAACTGTGAACTGATACCGACCTACGATACCGCCGGCAGCGTCAAGATGATAAAGGAAAAAAAGATAATGGACGGCGCTGCTATCGCCAGCACCAGGGCGGCTGAGATTTACCAGATGAACGTTATCACCTGTGGCATAGAAGATAACCCGAACAATTTCACCCGTTTTTTTATTCTGGCTAAAGAAGATGCGCCTCCTACTGGTAACGATAAAACATCGGTTGTCTTTTCGGTAAAGCACAAGCCCGGAGCCCTGTTCCATTTTCTCGAGGAGCTGACGGAGAAGAATATAAACCTGACCAAGATTGAGTCGCGGCCGACCAGGCAGAAACCCTGGGATTACAATTTCTATCTGGACTTTGAAGGGCACCGGCAGGATAAGGCAGCCTCCGAAGCCATAGAGAATCTGGGGGACAATGCCACTTTTATCAAGGTGCTTGGCTCTTATCCTAAGGCCAGGAGGGCTGCGGAGTAAATAATGAAAATAGCCATTATCGGCGGCACGGGGAAGATGGGACGGTGGTTTGCCCACTTTCTGGCTGCGGAGGGTGAAGGAGTCACGCTTATCGGCAGAAATCGGGAAAAACTGGAGGCGGCTGGCCGGGAGCTTGGTGTTGCCTCTAGCACTAATCTGGCTGAAGTCGAAGCGGCTGATGTTATCCTGCTCTCGGTACCGGTGGATACTTTTGAAGAGGTGGTCAATAAACTCGGCACCCACACCCATTCCGGGCAGACTATCCTGGATGTCACCTCGGTTAAGGAAAGGCCGGTGGCACTTATGCAGCGGTACATAAAACAGGGTAAAGTGCTGGGAACACATCCGGTGTTTGGCCCTGGGGCCAGAAGCCTGGCCAACCAGAACGTTGTCCTGACGCCGACAAATCAAGCAGAGAATATTCTGGCAGAGAAGGTCAAGAGCTATCTGGAGGCCAGAAGGGCCAGGGTGCGGCTGATGTCGCCACTGGAGCACGACGACATGATGGCTGTTATTCTGGGGCTGGCCCATTATATCGCCATTGTTTCTGCTGATAGCCTGCTTGGTTTCGAAAAGCTGGCGGAGCTGGAGGCCATCGGTGGCATTACCTACAAGGTACTGTTGACACTGGTGGAGAGTGTCCTTACCGAGGACCCGGAGCTTTATACTTCCTTGCAGATGAACCTTCCCCGGCTGCCGGAGATGCAGGAGCGCTTTCAGCAGAGTGCCGGCAGTTGGGCAGGTCTGGTAAAGGATGGCAACAGGTCGGAGTTCATCCGGAGGATGAAGCTGCTCCGGAGCAAGCTTGAGGTTGATAACCCGAATTTCGGTAAGGCCTATGACAATATGTACCGGATTGCCGAGGGGTTATAGCAGCCGACATGGTGGTCACTTGGCCAGCATTTCGCTCAGCCTGGCCTGGTTAAAGCCGACCATCACCTCTTCATCAACCAGGATTACCGGCACTCCTATTTGCCCCGACTTTTTAATCATATCCTGGACGGCAGCTTTATCGGCGGCCACATTGACGTCCTGGTAGGTAACACCCTCTTTATCGAGATACTCCTTGGCCCGGTGGCAGATGGGGCAGTTTGGGGTTGAGTAGATGACCACTTTCTTCTGCGTCTTTTCCGCCATTGGTATTCCTCCTTGCTACAATATTATCGGCGAACATTATGGCTGTCAACAGGAATTTTGTTCGGTGCCCAGTAGGGACATCTGTTGTTTTGGGCTGGTAATTGCTATTATACGGCTACCACCATGGAGACGGATGTGATTATTAAAAACCGGGCGGAGCTGGCGACGACGGTACTGCGAAAGCAGGCTTTGGCTATCATAGAGGCCGGCATCCGGCGGGTGCTGCCAACCACTATCATGAAGTCGGCGGTGGGTTATAGCCCGGCCAGTAGAGCGCTGACGGTGGCTGACGCCACCTATAGCGTTGCCCGGGGCAGGCTCTTTGTTGTCGGTGGCGGTAAGGCGGCCGGTCTTATGGCTGAAGCATTGGAGGATGTTGTACCCCCGCAGGATATAGCTGCCGGCCTGGTCATCTGCAAGAGCCAGGACTATAAGACCAGCAAAAGTGAAGTTGTGGCCGCCGGTCATCCCATCCCCGACCGGAGGGGCGTCAACGCTGTCATCAGGATGCTTGGGCTGAAACAAAAATATAACATTGGCGGGGATGATGTGTTGATAGCGCTGATATCGGGCGGCGGTTCTGCACTGATGGTCTGTCCGGCGGATGGTGTCACTCTGAATGAAGTGCAGCAGGCTACCCGGTTGCTGCTGGCATCCGGGGCTGAGATTGCCGAGGTAAACACTGTAAGGAAACACCTTTCGCGGGTAAAGGGAGGCCGGCTGGGGGGCTACTTTGCCCCAGCAATAGTGGTCTCTCTGATACTGTCTGATGTAGTAGGTAACGACCTATCAGTTATCGCTTCAGGGCCAACCTTCCCCGACCCGACCACGTTTGCCGATGCCTATGAAGTGCTAGCCAGGTATGGCCTGCTGGATCAGGTGCCACCGGGCGTTACCCGTGTCCTGGTGGATGGTTGCCGGGGAAGGGTGGCGGAAACGCCAAAAAGGCTGAGTAATTGTCGCCACCATATAATCGGGGACAATCGGCTGGCCCTGGAAGCAATGCAGCAGAAGGCCAAGAGACTGGGTTTTAGTGTGTACATTGTTACCGATGAGCAAAGGGGAGATACTGCTACCGTCGCCCGGTCTCACGCCGGAGAGATACTGGCCTCGAAGCACACCGGATATAACGCCCTTATTATCGGCGGCGAGACAACGCTCAAGCTGCCGGATGCCGCCGGTCGTGGCGGCCGGAATCAGCACTATGCGGCCACCTCTCTGCTGGCGATGAGAGACTACCCCGGACAGTGGCTGGTAGCCAGCATCGGCACCGATGGTTCGGATTTCCTGCCGGATGTTGCCGGTGCCATCGTTGACAATAATACCCTGGCCCAGACCAGGGCTATGGAAATCATAGTCGAACCATACCTTGGTCGCTATGACAGCAACACTCTGCTCGCCAGGCTGGGTAATACTCTGGTGGTGACCGGCGACACCGGTACCAATGTCGGTGATGTCGTCCTTTATCTCCTGGAGTAGCATAATATTGACAAGCAATGGCACTGGTGTATACTTTGGATAAGAGGTGATACATGCCGGGATGTCACAATTGTGGCCGGGAGACAGCCAGAACCGAGGACTGGGCCTGCCAGTGGTGCGGTTATCCCTTGCTATCCGGTAACTATAAGAAGTTGGACAAGACCTACAGGCAGTTGCAGGAAGAGATTCGCCAGCAGCCTCTGGAGTTAGAAGAAACCGGGACGACTATTCAGGCTGAGGATATTCCGCCGCCAGTGCTGGCAGTGGAGACCGAGCCAGAGCAAGAGTCCGAGCCGGAGGAGGTAGAGAAATCAAAGCCAGAGCCTGAACCGGTGGCAGAAATTAGGACCGAATCGGAGCCCCAGCCGGAGGAGGCAGAGGAATCAAAGCCTGAACTGCCGGAAGATACAGGGCCCGGGCCGGCGAAGCCCGTAATAGAGCTTACGGTTGACCAGTTGATTTCGGATTATGCTGAGGATGCTAATGCTGCCGATGCTAAATATAGTGGCCGGCTGCTAGAAGTAAGCGGGGTTGCCTCGCGGGTGGAGGTCAACGATACTATGGATGTCCGTTATATTGTACTTGTCAGCACTAATCAGGAGCAGTTGCAGAGCATCCGCTGTGTCTTTGATAAGAAATATGGTCCGGAGATGAACAGACTGGAAAAGGGGCAAAAGGTAACCATACAGGGCATATATGAAGGCTCCCTGATAGACTTCCGCATGAAGGACTGCGTTATCGTTGCCTGATTAGTGGTGCCCTGCCACCATAAGGTGAACCTGGCTGTCCTGTTCAGGGCTGGCAGAAGGGTCGCCGAACTCCTCTTGGTCATATCCGGCTTAGCTGTCAGCCCCACGCTATTGACAAGCATACTTGCTCAAGATTATTATTCGACGAAAGTTGGCTGGGAGTGGCTAAAGTGGCACCCAAGTTCAATAAGGGTCAAAGAGTCACCATATCGCCGGTACGAAATATGCCGATGTCACCAAGGGACTCGGACATTGAGCCCTATACCGGCCAGGTTGGGCAGGTCACTGGATACTACTGGATACGTCCTGGCACTGGCGATAAGTTTTTTTATCTCTATACCGTTCGTGTCGGTAACAGCGATAGGGAAATCGTGGTGCATGAGGATGAGATAGAGACGTGTATCGGTTAGCGGCGGACTACCTGCTTGTGGTCCGTTAGAGGATGTTGCCCTTATTTGATTTGCCTGGCAGCGGCGTGTCTTCGAAATAAATACCTTCGGGCGGCAGAGCTGATGCGGTTTACGGGGTATCAGGAGCTTAAGTGAGTGGGTAGCGAAGGGTGGCTCAAAACCTCCTGTGCCCGCTTCTCCGTTTTGACCCACCGCCTTTTTTACCATGGGAATAATGGCCTCGACCCTGGGAACGAGGTGCGGCCTCATTAATATCCAGTGTGCGATCCCTCAGAGTCTTTTCTTTAAGACCAGCAATTGCCGCTTCCCCCTCAGCTTGTGATTTCATTTCGACAAATGCAAACCCTCTAGACCGGCCACTGTTTTTATCCGTTATGATGTTTACGGATTTAACTTCTCCAAAAGGCGTAAATTCCTCACATAATTCTTCTTCAGTAACCTCATCGGACAAGTTACCCACATATATATTCATAATAACACCCTTTGTTTACTTATTTGTGTCGCTTAGTCCATGCGTGAGCATCGCTCTAGAGTTCACTTGCTGGCGCAGCCAGATACCGCCTCCAGTGTTGCTAGAATTAAGAAATAACCATGCTCTAGACACACACACGGGTCAAGATGTCCCCGACCCGTGTGTGTGTTGATCCACCCAGTGTTATCTGCTCGGTCTGACCTTGCGGTAGCAATCGCTACAATAAACCGGTTTGTCGCCACGGGGCTCGAACGGTACCTCAGTGTCTTTGCCGCACTCTGCACAAACTGCAGGGAACATTTGACGCCAGGCTCTATCCTGGCTGTTTCCCTGGCGTTCCGCTTTTCTTGCCTGACGGCATGGGGAACAGCGCTTGGGCTCATTGGTATAGCCTCGAGATTGAAAGAACTCTTGTTCCTCAACAGTGAAGGCGAAAGTAACCCCACAATCGGAACAACGAAGTGACTTCTCCTCAAAACTCATTGAATGACCTCCTCTCTTTTTATTTTAGTTAGAGTTTTGGTCATCCAATGCTCGAGAAATAGAGGGGAAATATGTTGCTACTTAGAAAGATTGTAATAACCCAAACCTATGCTAATTGACTGAATTATACATTAAAAGGAGAAATAAAGCAAGAAAAAATGTCAATGTTTCAAACAATAGGGTGATAACTGCAGATTTACACTCTGCCAGTTCATCGCTGTGAACAGAACGGCTTACTAAATACTGATCACATTACACAAACCGGAGGTCTGGCCACTTTGTGATGAAATGCAAGGGATCATTCCGGGGGGGAACAGGCCTGTATATTATGCCTCTATGAATCCCTGTTGAAGAACTTAATAATTTCAGCAAGGTTGTTCACTCTGGTGAGGTTGTTGTTTTCGGCGAATCCGTCGTAGGTGAGGCTGATCCATGGTTTCTGATACTTTGCGCTGAACTTATCGGCCATGGCGGCAACAATACCACCGGGCATACAGCCGTGAGGCATTACTGAGATAACACCGGCGATATCAGGATTTTGCATCCAACCCAATCCACTGCCTATACTGAGGATTGCTTCGCCACCACATAAAGGGGAGAGGTAACTACTGGCAAGGGCTAGTATTTCTGCCGTCGAGGGCTCGTGGTTGTCCAGCAGACCGTGACACTGTCTCGTCAGGGTATGGGAATCGCGTTCTTGAATCAGCTTCCTTATGTGGCCGGAAATCAGCTTTCTGGGCTGCCGGTTATTGAGGGCATCTTCAATCAGGCGGTGTGAGGTGTAGTGGAACCATTCCCCGAGCGGTGAAACAACGACCTCAAGACCAGCTTGCTCGCATACCCTGACCAGGTCGTCATTGCTGAATCGGTTGCTGCGAAGAAAAATCTCACCATTGATACCCACCAGGGGCCTCCTCGGAAGGGAGGGATCAATCAGCGACTGGAAATCTTCTGTTGCCTGGCGGATAACATCAGTCATCTTCTCCTTCCGGCTGACGCGGTCGATAAGAATCTGCTTGTAGTAGCCAAAAAGCCCATCGGCTGAACCGGGAGTTTTCTGGTAGGGGCGGCTTCGCCAAAGAAGCCTTTCCAGGCAATCCATAGCGACAATTCCGTTCCAGGCGAAGCGCTCAAAACCGTTACCAAGATTCAGGTCACTATAGGCATTATTTGATAAAGTTGCCCTGATCGGCAAGTCATAACCGATCTCTTTGAGTATCCTGCTCTGCTCTATAGCGTACTTACCAAAGCGGCATGGTCCGTAGGCGCCGCCGGTAAGTCCCTCGATGTTTTTCAACGAGGTGCCATTACTATCGCAGAACTTTATAAAATCACCCAGAGTTATCCGGTAGGGCAGGCATTCGGCACCGGAGGTCACCCGGTTGGCGTATTGCAGGCTTTGGTGATCCGGCTCGGGCAGCACGACCACTCTCGACCCGAAAGCGTTCATGGCGGCAGCTACCACTTCGATGTGTGGCGCCATGCTGGGAGCTATGAGCGTTTTATGGTCTCTACTGGAAAGCGAAGCCCCACGGTAAAAGTATTGGCGGCGCTTCTTCCCCGCTCGGTCCGAAGTGGCAAACACCTTGATGGTGCTGACAAAAGCCTCAAGACGGGTAATGATGCCCGCCTCGGCAGCGTGCTCGTCAATCTCCAGATGGCCCAGTGGTTTATTGGACATTATATCTTCCACTATTTTTACCATGAAAGAGTTAGGCCCGCAGCCAAAGTTGCTTACCACCAGGCCGTAGAGTTGCGGGTCCCGAGCTACAATGGCAGCTCCGGCAATGAACCTGGCCTCATAGAACCAGTAGGGACGATCCGAGTATTTTTTGGCATCTATCGTATTAAGGGGCAAAAAGTCCAGGGGTATTGGCACTACTCCCAGCCGGGTGAGCGTTTCCGCTATGCCCAGATTAGCTCCGGCATCCTGCGACATGTAGGAGCGCGAAAAGAGGACCACCCCCGGCTTGTCGCTACTATGTAATTGCTCCAGCAATTTCTTGCCCAGCGCTGCTATATCTGCTCCAAACCTCTGTTGCGCTTCGATGCCAGCCAGCGCTGCCCGCCGTCCGCGGCTCCGGCCAAACCCCAGCTTAGCTGCTATATCGGTTAAGCTTTTCACCGTCCCGGCGGTGCCATTGCTCAGGTCAATGATGGGTACCAGCAGCCGCTCTCCCAGATTAAGGGCCTGGCGTATTATGAATGGAGAGGCCTGGACAAGGGGGCAGGCGTACTTCTGGTTTTCGTCACCCTCCCTTTTGCCCAGTCGCAGGGCGCAGGGATACAGAACATAATCTGCTTGATCTAGCTCGGCTACATGACCATGGAGAAGTTTTAGTGGCAGGCAGCTGTCACTGTAGCTCAGCTGGATTGCTTGCTCTATGATCCGTGCCGTCGTCTGGCTGGAAAGGGAAACCCTGACGCCCAGGGCATTTAAGAACTCAATAAGCAGCGGGGCATAGTCATAAACCAGAAGTGCCCTGGGGATGCCCACTGTTGGTGCCGTGCCATTAAGCTGTTGATATCCCCGTAACAGTATCTCTTCGCGTTTGTCGAACAAGGTCTTCTTCCTGTTCTCATTGCTGCTGGTGTTGAAGCGGTCGCATCGGCTGCCATAGTAGCTGGCTTTGTCCCCGGTATCCATGCGTGTAACAGTGCAGTTATTCTCACAGCCCTGGCAGGTGAAGTTGGTCAGCTTGTAACGACTGTCGATCACTTCCTGGAAGCTGTGGAAACTCGACCCTCCCCCTGCATCGCGGACAAGAAGGGCGGCACCGATAGCGCCGCTGACCTCTCTTTGCCCGGCAACAATCAACTCTTTACCGGCAAGCTGCTGCTGGAGGGCAGAGATGATAGCCTGGTTGTAGAATACAGCACCGGTCAGTATGACCTTGTCCCCGAGTTTACAATTGGCCACTACCTTTGAGAGGTAGTTTCGGGCTATTGAACTGGCCAGGCTGGCTGTAATTACCTCAAGCGGCTTACCGGCCTGCCGGGCTGATGCCACCGCCTGAGCGGTGAAAGCGGTGCAGCGGCTGCCCAAATCTATGGTATAGGGGGCGGCAAAGGCCAGTTTGGCGAAGTCACCGTTCTTTGCGGAAACACCCAGCATCTCGGCTAGCTCGTCGATGAAGCTGCCGGTGCCGGCGGCACATGCCTTGTTCATCCGGTAGTCAACTACAATGCCATTACGCTTGAGAATGAGCTTTGAGTCCTGGCCGCCGATCTCAATTATGTCAGCCCCAGCGTCAATTTCGGCGGCTGCCCTGGTCTGGGCGGTAATTTCGTCCCTGATAAGGTCAGCGCCAATTAAACCACCGATCAGGTATCTGCCCGAACCAGTGACGCCGACGCCGCGGATATCAACCTGGCCGGCACCATTTCGAAGCAGGTTTCTAAAAACCTCTTTCACGGCTTCAATCGGCCGGCCGGCTGTCATCAGATAGTTTTTGGCTAGGACACGGCCTAGGGGGTCAATGATGACCGCTTTAGTACTGGTAGAGCCGACATCGACTCCAAGGTATCCGGTAGCTGCCGCGCTTGTCCCGTAAACCGGGGCGCTTTCCCCAAAGCTGACCTTTTCCAGGGGGGGCATTGTGAAAAGGTGCTTGTTTTCGTACGCCTCTGGTAGCGTTGTCACCCGTGAGCTGGTTCTTTTGGAAAGCAAAGCCGAACCTAATGCTTCTATGTATAGATAATTTTCAGGGACGACTACCTTAACCGGATGCCCGTTCCGCGCCGAGACCTCCTCAATGATAGACTTCAAAAGGGCGCCGTTTGCGGCCGCCCCGCCGACCAGATAGACCGGCTCCTCAAACGGCTCCTTCTTGAGAGAGGTTATCATGCGGGCAATACTCTGGCACAGGGAGTAGAGGATGACTTCGACCGGAGTGCCCTTCTGCTGGAGATGGATGATATCGGTCTTGGCAAAGACGCTGCACCGGGCGGCTATCCTGGGTGGGTTGCCCCGGCAGCCGAGGGCCAGTTGGGCCAGGTCATCTATGCCTATCCCCAGTCGGTAAGCCTGCTGTTCCAAAAAGTGACCGGTGCCGGCGGCGCAGAGTGGGTTGGAAGCCACCCGCCAGGGCTTGTTTAGACCATCGGCCAGCTCAATGATAAGGGAACTTTCGCCACCAATCTGTATGATGGATTTGGCCTCCGGGTGGTAGTGAAGAAGGCCGGCGGCAATTGCCAGCGGACTGCTGTATTCAGCCCAGTTGAGCGTTTCCGGGATAACCGCTTTGCCTGAGCCGGAGACGCCGGCGCTGGTGATATTATCAAGTTTGAACTGCTCGCCCAACTGGCTAATGAGGACATTTATGGTCTTCACTGGGCTGGAGGTTATTCGCTGGCTGCCAGACCATACGATATTGCTATGCCCGCTGGTTAGAATCAGCTTGGCATTCACAGAGCCGATATCGACGCCGAGAGAGTAGGCCATTTTTCAGCGAAAGTCTAGCACAGAAGAGCGTTTTTGAAAAACGGGGCCGGAAGGCAGAGGCTAAATCATCAATAGGTCACCGGCTTTGCGGTATATGGAGTGTGCCAACTTAGGGCCAAGATTAGCGGCGCGTCTCGCTCGCCATTCATTCAAGTGGCAGATTTTCCGCGGACTGAGGGACATGACATAACAAGCAGTTATATCTGATGAGCTGGATACTCTCGCTTTTTTCCCCTGTTGGCAGATCTGTATAGTGGCTTTCCGGAATCCTGGTAGCGGTATGGTCAGGGCCGTAGGAAAAACCCGCAAGATGACAGGTTAGACAGGGAAGTATGTCTTTGGATATTTCAAGCCCGGCAAGGCTGTGGGGAATGAAGGGAGGGGCTCCCGGATAGGCTCTTGGTAAAAGGGTAGATTGCCCCGGAAGGAGGGTGGAGTATTCGTTGATTCCCAGTTCACCTGTCAGGATACTGTGGGTATACTCCTGGTCATCTCCGCCACCCGTACAGGCAACAAAACCCAGACTGGCGATAACAAGCAAAAGAGGCAGCATCACATACCACGACTTCATTACAGTTTCTCCAGTTTAACGGCACATTTTTTATAGTCCGTCTGCTTAGAGATGGGGCAGAAGGCATCAAGCGTGGCTTCATTTATCATCACATCCTCGTCAAACCAGGGGACGAATACCATTCCCTTCTGTGGTTTGACCCGGGCGCCAATCTCCACCAAAACTTCCACACTGCCCCGGCGGGAGGTGATACGGATGCGGTCACCTGTGGAAAGGGCAAGTTCGGCAGCATCGTCAGGGTGCAAAGCGGCAGTGGCGTGGGGATAAGCCTTATAAAGGCTCGGTACCCGTCGTGTCATGGTTCCCGAGTGCCAGTGCTCCAGGACCCGGCCGGTGCAAAGCCAGAAGGGGTAATCGGTATCCGGGGATTCGGCAGGAGGTTCGTAGGGGCGAAACCATATGATGGCTTTACCACCGTTGGCTTCATTCCCGTAGAAGTTGATGCCCTCACCACTCTTTACATAGGGGTCGTACTTTTCATTATAGCGCCATCTGGTCTCCTGACCATCCACTACCGGCCATCTCAGTCCACGGGTCTGATGATAAAGCTCAAAAGGAGCCAGGTCATGCCCCTTATCCTTGCCGAAAAGACGATACTCCTCCCAGAGCGCCTTCTCCATATAGAAACCTGCGGTTTCCGAGGCATCCGATATAAGCTGCTCCTGGGGGAGAGGATAAGCCTGCGGGTCATACTGGAAGAGGTGCCCCAGGCCAAGTTTCTTTCCTACTTCTACAATTTGCCACAGGTCAGACCTGGATTCACCTGGCGGCTGAATCATCTTCTTCCAGAAGTGGGTTCTGCGCTCGGCGTTGCCATAAGAGCCCTCTTTCTCCACCCACATAGCCGTCGGTAGAATAACATCGGCTACTTCAGAGCTCAGGTTAGGGTATACATCGGAGACTATTATGAAGACATCTTTTTCTTGTGCTGCCTTCCGGTAGCGATTAAGGTTGGCATAGTCCTGGTATGGATTGGCGCAAAGGCTCCAGAACACCTTGATTTCACCGCGGTCTATTGCCCGCATCATCTCCACGGCGTGGTAGCCGGGCACGGCAGGGATGGTGCCCGCAGGAAGGCTCCAGATTCCCTCGGCTATTGCCCGGTGCTCGGCGTTGGTCACCACCATATCCGCCGGCAGGCGGTGTGAAAAGGTACCCACTTCGCGGGTCGTTCCGCAGGCGCTGGGCTGGCCGGTGAGGGAGAAGGGGCTGTTCCCCGGCTCTGAAATCTTACCGGTAAGCAGGTGCAGGTTATAGATGAGGTTGTTCATCCAGGTTCCGCGGGTGTGCTGGTTGACGCCCATAGTCCATAGCGACATTACCTTGGTGTTGGGGTTGCCATAGATGTCGGCAAGTTCGCTGAGTATATCCGGGGTAACGCCGCTAATCTGCTGCACGTATTCCAGGGTATAGGTGGCCAGATGTGACTTAAAGTCATCGAAGGAGACGACGCTGGCTTCCTCCTGAAAAGTGGAATTATCCTCCAGTCCATAGCCGATGTTCTCCTTGCCCGTCTGAAAGACAACGTGGTTGCTGATAAAGTCACTGTTAACCCTGCCGCTCTGTACCAGAATATTGGCTATGCCGTTGGCAATGGCTAAATCTGATTGTGGCTTGAATATAATCTCACGGTCGGCCATGACGGAGGAACGGTTGGATAAGACGGTCAGGTTTATGATGGTGGCGCCGGCAGCCGATTGCTTTCGCTGGGAGACCCTGGCCCAGAGCATTGGATGCATCTCGGCCATGTTGGCTCCCCAGAGAATGAAAGCATCGGCGTTCTCAAAATCATCGTAGCAACCCATGGGCTCATCCAGACCAAAGGTGGTCATGAAGCCGGCCACGGCACTGGCCATACAGTGCCGGGCATTACAGTCGAGGTTGTTGGAGCGCAGTCCTCCTTTAAGCAGCTTGGCGGCGGCATAGCCTTCCCAAATGGTCCATTGCCCAGAGCCGAACATGGCTATCGATTCCGGACCGTGCTCCTGAAGAGCAGATTGAAACCTCTCGCTTATGAGCTCCAGTGCTTCGTCCCAGGTTGCTTCGCGGAACTTTGCACCGGAGGTGACGCTTTTAGGTGATACCCGTATTAATGGCTTTTTCAGCCTATCGGCTGCGGAATGAATCTTGAGCAGGTGGTAGCCCTTAATGCACAGGAGGCCCCGGTTCACCGGGGATTCCGGGTCTCCTTTTACCGCTACGATATCATTTCCAATTACACCGACCAGGGCGCTGCACCCCGTGCCACAGAAACGGCACGGCGCTTTCTCCCAGAGCACTCCTTCCAGCTCATCGTCGTGGTCAGCATCACCGTATGTAAACTGGGAGATGAGGCCATGACCGGCTAAAGCAATCGCTGAAGCCGAGGCTATCTTCAGAAAATCACGCCTGCTTACTTTTGAGAATGATGCGCTCACCCGTGAATTATATCATATAACGTGGCTTTGTAAATACCTGATAGCAGCTTGCTTTGTAGCGGGGACTAGATTCTAACCAGCGATATTCGCTGCGAGGCTAAAAGATGGTCTTTGCCTTGACAGTAATGCTTGGCTTTGATAGCATCCAGTTGATCCCTGGGAAGTGAGGTAATCTATATGACTGAAAATACAAAAAGGGCTATTGCTTGGCTGGTATTCGCAGCAGGTATCATACTGGGTATCATGGGATGGGCTGATGTGGCGTACAGTTCCTGGACCGGCACCATTATTTTTCTTGCGTTTGCGGTTGTTAGTATTGCCCTGAGGATATTGTGGGGTTTGGGGCGGCGGAGAAGCTAACACTCGTCTGGTGACTCTATCGAATAGGAAGAAGCGCAAAGATGCTGCGTGAAGTGTTTGGTGACCATTTTTTATCCCCTGGATAGTAGCGTGGAATACTGGTGTTAAAAGATTATCTGTGATGACTATGGATTGAGGAGAGAGATGGTGGCAACCGGAAAGCAGGCCAAAGAAGAATTCGGCGATAGATTCAAAATCATAGTGAGTGAAAATGGCCCCTATCTGGTATTTGGTGGAATCCCTATGTCCGGCCAAGTAATTGTCACCGATGCTGATGGATACTCTTATAAGTGGCGCCGGGGCAAGACATACCCGGCGCAGCAAAACTATGCCCTCTGCCGTTGCGGCAAGTCAACAACCAAGCCGTTTTGCAGTGGAGAGCACCTGCAGGTCAATTTTAACGGCACGGAGACGGCAAGCAGGAAATCCTATCTCGACCAGGCTGAGGAAATTGACGGCCCGGCGCTGAGACTAACGGATGTTTTCGAGCTATGCTCCAGCGCCCGCTTCTGTGATCGAGCCGGTGGAATATGGTACCTGACAGAGAACTCCGACGACAAGGAGGCCAGGAAAACTGCTATCGGAGAGGGTAAAAACTGCCCCTCTGGCCGACTGGTAACCTGGGATAAAAGGGGTCAGGCAATTGAACCGGAGCTTAAGCCATCCATCGGGCTGGTTGAAGACCCACAAGCGGGAGTGAGCGGGCCGATATGGGTGCGGGGCGGCATTCCGATTGAGTCCGGTGATGGAACTGCTTACGAAGTTCGAAACCGTGTTACCCTTTGTCGCTGTGGTAAAAGCTCTAACAAACCTTTCTGTGATAGCAGCCACCTGCAGATATAGCGTAAACGAATAATTTGTCACGGTTTTGACTGTACGCTGACAGCTATCAGCTCAGCCTGTAGTGGTAACTTGGTGCAGTGAGATTATCCCCGGCGAAACAGGCGAAGGCCGTACTTCTGGTACAGAACGGCCAGTATCACAACGCTCAAGCCGATGAACCCCAGCACTAACGGAAAGTATGCCTCGCCCTCGAAAACATCAAAGACCAGTCTGGTGATGTAGGTATAGAAACCGATGGCCCCGAACACGAGGAATACGACCTCGCGGAACCGCAGACTCACCCCTATAAATATCAGGTAAACAAGCAGGAACAGGAGCCCAAATAAGGCGCTTTGGCTTTCTGTGAAAAGGGCAGTAAATGTTATCTGCAGGCCTACCAGTCCGTAAAGCTTAAACCAGAAGGCGTATCGTTTCATGCCTCGAACGGTCAAGCCGACACCCAGCAGTACAAGACCTCCGGTGATTCCGGCTGACAGTTTCAGGAAGTCGTCACCTGATGGGCCGCCTATCATCTGGGCGATGTCGATGATGGTGAGGTGGGCTAAGGCAGCAACAATTAAAGAAATCAGGGGGAACCTTGTCCACATGAGCATGGCGATAGCGCCCGCCAGGCTACCGAGGCCGAGATACAGAAAAGCAAATCTTAGCTGGTAGAAAGAGGCGTCGTCAGGCCAGGAACCCATTAGTCTGGCTATTGTATAAATTAATAGAGGCAGGATTGCCGTGGCGACGAACAGGAGGAGGCCACCCGCCGTTCGGTAGTTGTGCATGAAACGTAGCCACACACCGGCGGCACCGACAACCAGAATCGCCCCAAGGGCAACACCGAATCGTGCCCCGTCAGACAGGTCCTGCCAGTTCATTGATATAAAGAAAATAAACGAGAACAAGGCGAGGAAACTACCGAAATAGTAGGCTATCGTTACCAGATTAAGTCCGGGCTCCCTTTCTTCCGTAGGGGGGCTAACTTCCAGACCCTCTTCAGCCTTGATGGACTGGAGCTGCTGATCGGTTATCAGGCCCTGCTTCTGCCATCGTTCTAAATCTGAAACATCGAACTTTCGCTGAGCCATGCCCCTCGTTCTCTCATATATTTGCCTGGTGTTATATAATAGCACGAAAGTCACATACAGTCATTGCTCCAGGGCGTAAAATTATTGGGAGGACATAACGGAGGGGAAGCATGTCGAAGGGAGAAAGGAATAGATCCAAAAAAGAAAATAGAAGAGCAGAAACCGGGGAAATATCCAGGAGGCAGTTCCTGCAGGATGCGGGCCTGGTGATAGGCGGGGTTACCATAGGCTCTATGGCGCTGCTCAGCGCCTGTGGGCGCACGGGCGAGACGACGACTGAACCCAGCCCGACAGGAACCACGATAGGGGGTATTATCTATAGCCCGGATACCCAGCGAACCAACCGCATACCACCGGGCCAGCACGAGACCGAGAGTTGGCCGGTGCTACAGGCTGGTGGCGTTCTTCAGATTGACCCGCAAGACTGGACATTTACGCTCTCCGGGCTGGTGGATGAGGAAAAAGTGTTGAGCTACTCCGAATTCATGGAACTGCCCAGGGTCAAAGTGCTTTCCGATGTCCACTGTGTTACCACATGGTCACGGTTGGATAACCTGTGGGAGGGGCCTGGTTCGCAGACGATTGCTGGCCTGGCCAATATCAAGCCCGAGGCTGGATTTGTTATCGTCAAGGCGTCCGGTGGTTTTACCGCCAACCTGACTCTGTCTGATTTTCTGCAAACGGACGTTATCTTTGCAGTTAAGCATGATGACCAGCCACTGTCAGCGGAGCATGGAGCGCCGGTGCGGCTGGTGGTGCCGCGACTATACTTCTGGAAGAGCGCCAAGTGGGTTACCGGCCTGGAGTTCACCGACGAGGACCGCCCCGGCTTCTGGGAATCAGTAGGCTATCATAACCGCGGAGACCCCTGGAAAGAGGAAAGGCATTAGTTCTAGCTTTCTTTTTGACATCACGATCAAAAGGGGCACCGCTTCGCGATCTGTGCCCCTTAACTTCATTGGGTTAAATTAGGATTAAGCCGGGTAACGATATAGTTAATCGCACGACTGCTGTCCGGCCTTAAACTCGGCCGTGCTGAGCAGCACAGTGTCATCAGCGAATTGTTCTCCGCTGGCTCGCTCAAAGGCGGTTACCAGGTCGCCGACGGTGAGGTCGCGTCTCTGCTCGTGATTAAGGTCAACTATGATTCTGCCTTTGTGCATCATTATCAACCTGTTGCCGTAGCGCAGAGCCAGCTCCATGTTATGGGTGACCATTATTGTGGTCATCTTGTCCCTGGTGACAATCATTTCCGTTAGCTCAAGCACTATTCGGGCTGTCTTGGGATCCAGAGTAGCCGTGTGTTCATCGAGCAGAAGCAGGGAAGGTTTACTTATGGTAGCCATCACCAGGGCCAGGGCCTGTCTTTGCCCGCCGGAAAGCGTTCCCACTGAGGCGGTTAGCCTGTCTTCGAGCCCCAAACCCAGTGGTGCCAGTGCAGCACGGAAGAGTTCCCTTCGCCGTTTGGTAATGGCTATCCTTAGCCCGCGTGCCTGCCCTCGCAGTATGGCCAGCGACATGTTTTCAGCTATGGTCATTTTGGCAGCGGTACCTATGTGGGGGTCCTGGTAGACCCGGCCGACATACTGGGCATGCCTGTGTTCGCTGAGGTTGGCAATATCCTTGCCGTTAATGATAATCTTGCCCCCTCTTTCTGGCGGGAATATACCGGCAATGACATTAAGCAGCGTCGTTTTCCCGGCGCCATTGCTACCGATGACGGTAATAAAATCTTCAGCCCTAACATCCAGCCTGGCATTGTCCAGTGCTCTGACCTCATCGATTGTGCCTCTGGAAAATACCTTGCTTACGCCATGGAGTTGCAGCAGGGTGCTATTTCCGCTCATAAAAATACCCTCTACATCCTCGCTGATGGTGGTACCCACTCATGTCGCATCTTTTTCCGTATATATGGTATAGCCAAAACGACGACTACCAGCAGCGCCGTAATCAACTTCAAATTGGTCGGTGGTAGCCCCAATCTTAGGGCAATACCCAAAAATAGGCGATAGGCAAATGCACCGCCCACCACCGCCAGTAGGATAGTGGTAATACCACGTGGCCTGAATATTCCCTCACCGATTATTACTGATGCCAGGCCCAATACAATCATACCTATTCCCATACCCACATCAGTGAACCCCTGATTTTGGGCTATCAGGGCGCCGGCGAGGGCAACGAGCCCGTTAGAGATGGAAACCCCTAGAATAGTAGTCAGATTGGTGTCACCACCCAGACCGCGCACCATTTGCTCATTGTTGCCCGTTGCCCTTAGTACCAGACCAATATC
>DAOWLH010000073.1 GCA_030643515.1 Dehalococcoidia bacterium
GGCTTTTTCAATCTCATCGAGCAGAATCACGCGGTAGGGACGTCGCCTCACCAGCTCGGTAAGCTGCCCGCCCTCATCGTAGCCGACGTAGCCCGGCGGCGCTCCGATAAGGCGGGAAACGGTGTGCCTCTCCTGGTATTCCGACATATCCAGGCGTACCATGGCGTTTTCATCGCCGAAGAGGAACCAGGCCAGAGTTCTGGCCAGTTCCGTCTTGCCGACACCGGTGGGCCCCAGGAACATGAAGCTGCCGATTGGCCGCCGTGGGTCCTTGAGCCCGGCGCGGCTCCTGCGGATGGCTTCTGAAATGGCCCTTGTCGCCTCTTCCTGGTTTACCAGGCGTGTGTGCAACCGCTCTTCCATGTGGAGCAGCTTTTCAGCCTCGCCCTCCAGCATCTGTGATACCGGGATGCCCGTCCAGCTGGCTACCAGCTGGGCGATATGTTCCTCGGTGACCACTTCCTCGATCTTCTCCTGTTTAAGCCACTGACTCTTGGCCTGGTTGTATTCCTCCTCAAGGTTCAGCCTTTGTGACCTGAGCTTGGTAGCGTGCTCATAGTCCTGGCGCTGTGTGGCTGCTTCTTCCTCATTGCTTAGCTGCTCTAGGCGTTTTTCCAGAGACCTGACCTCGGGTGGGGCACTCTCGGTATCAAGGCGCAGCTTGGAGGCGACTTCGTCTATAAGGTCGATGGCCTTGTCCGGCAGGTGCCGGTCGGCGATGTAGCGCTGGCTCAGGCTGGCGGCTGCTTCCAGGGCCTCATCACTGATTTTTATCTTGTGGTGGGCCTCGTACCTGGGGCGAAGACCGCGAAGTATCTCGACAGTGTCTTTGACATCGGGTTCATTGATAAGGACCGGCTGCAGGCGCCTCTCCAGGGCCTTGTCCTTCTCGATGAACTTGCGGTAATCGTCCAGGGTGGTGGCGCCGATGCACTGCAGTTCACCGTGGGCCAGGGCCGGCTTGAGCATGTTGCTGGCGTCGATGGCACCTTCAGCGGCTCCGGCTCCAACCACGGTGTGAATCTCGTCGATAAACAAAACCACCTCACCCTTGGCCTCGCGCACCTCATCCATGACCGCCTTGAGCCGCTCCTCGAACTCACCGCGGAACTTGCTGCCGGCTATTAACGCTCCCATGTCCAGGGCCAGCACTCGGCGGCCACGCAGCGACGTGGGGACATCATCATTGGCAATTTTCTGAGCCACGCCCTCGGCGATGGCCGTCTTGCCCACCCCGGCTTCGCCGACGACGACCGGGTTGTTCTTGGTGCGCCGGGTGAGTATCTGCATCACCCGCTTGATTTCGCCTTCGCGGCCGATGACCGGGTCCAGCTTGCCCTCGCGGGCCAGCTCGGTCAGGTCACGGCTGTATTTGGCAAGGGAGCGATACTTGCTTTCGGCCCTGGCGTCGGTTACCCGGTGCCCGCCCCTGATTTTCTTGAGGGCAGCGTAAACCTTTTCCTGGTCAATACCGGCGCTGCGGAGTATCTTGGCTGCCTCGCCCTTCTGCTCGCCGCTTATGGCTATCAGCAGGTGCTCGGTGCCGATAAACTCATCCTTGAGCCGGTTAGCCTCGCCGTCGGCTGCTTCCAGGAGCTTGGCGACGCGGGGCGTGGCGTAGATTTGCCCCGCCTCGTAGGCCACCTTGGGTGTTTTCTCCAGCGTGGAGGCCACTTGCTCTTTTACTGCATCGCTGCTAACGCCAATCTCTTTCAGTATTTCGATTACCAGCCCCTTCTCCTGCTGCAGCAGTGCCAGCAGGATGTGTTCCACGTCCCATTGGCTGTGCTGTAACTGACGAACCAGTTGCTGGGAGGCAGCCATTGCTTCCTGCGCCTGTTCGGTAAATCTTTCCTGTCTCATACTTCCTCCCTATTCCTCAAGCTGTCTATCTCCGCCTCAAGCTCTTCGGTAGCCCGTTGCAACCGGGCAATCTGCCCGGACATTCTCAGGATAACCTCAACGCCGGCCAGATTGACCCCCAGGTCTTCCATCAATGTTCTAACCCGGCGCAGCATGGCCAAGTCCATATCGGAGTAAAGCCGGATGTTGCCCGGCGACCGGGCTGGGCGGAC
This sequence comes from Dehalococcoidia bacterium, assembly GCA_030643515.1. Classification (GTDB taxonomy): domain Bacteria; phylum Chloroflexota; class Dehalococcoidia; order Dehalococcoidales; family DAOWLH01; genus DAOWLH01. The sequence goes on from DAOWLH010000073.1 coordinate 2,076, forward strand.
TATGCCCACTTTTTCGTAATAGCGCAAGGTATAGGTCCGGGTGCCCAAAAGCTCGGCGGCGATGCTGATTACATATCGCGGTATAGTGTTTTCGTCCATAGGCCCTTCACCTCCCTCAATCTACCCAGGTCTCAGCTCGCTAAGTTTTTTGAATAACTCCTTTTCTTCTGGCGATAGCTTGCTCGGAAGCACCACATTCACCCTGGCCTTGAGGTCACCCCGTGATGCTTTCCCCAGGTGGAGCATTCCTTGTCCGGCCAGGCGGAAGGTACGTCCGTTCTGGGTCTCCGCTGGAACTTTAAGTGCCAGCTTGCCCTTGAGGGTTGGCACCTGGATTTCGCCGCCGAGCACCGCCGTTGTCAGCCCGACGTCTACGTTAACATGCAGGTCATCGCCGTGGCGCTCGAAAAGGTGGTGCGGTTTTACTTTTATTATCAGGTAAAGGTTGCCTCTGGCGCCGCCTCCCTGGCCCTGGCCGCCTTTGCCGGCGACGCGCACCCGGGAGCCGGTCTTGACCCCGGCAGGTATCTTGACTTCAAGACGCTTTAGCCGGCTGGTGGTACCCCGGCCGCGGCAGGTGGAGCAGGCCACATTCTGTATCCGTCCGCTGCCACCGCAGGTGGGGCAGGGCTCTTCGGCGCGGAGGCTGAGGAGACGGCTGGTTCCACCGAAGGCTTCTTCCAGCGTAACCTCAACTTGCTGCTTGATGTCTTGTCCCCGCCTGGGGGCACGTCTGGTATAGGTTCCTGTCCTGGAGCCCCGCAGCAGCTCATCAAAGAGGCTGCCCAAACCCTCAGCCCCGAAGTGATAGCTACCGGCGCCACC
>DAOWLH010000012.1 GCA_030643515.1 Dehalococcoidia bacterium
CTCTTTCGATGACCGGAATAATGGCCAGAAGGTGCTGTCTTGAGGCAACTTCGGGGACGATACCTCCGTAGCGGGCGTGCAGCTCTACCTGTGAGGCAATCTCGTTGGATAGGATGCTGGTGCCGTCCTCGACGACGGCGGCGGCGGTTTCGTCGCAGGATGTCTCAATGCCCAGGACTTTCATGCGTTTGAATTATAACACAGTAGGATCGAATCCATCCTGCTCTTTTGACACGCCTGGTGGCCGGTGCTATCATTTGGTCTTGGAGCCAGCGTTATGTAGGGCTGGCCCCAAGTGAGGTGAGGCAAAATGTCTCTGGAAGCGGTCTATCTGTTAATTCTGGTAATCTGCCTGTTTTTCTCGGCCTTTTTCTCCAGTGCGGAGACGGCTTTTATCTCTCTGGAAGGTTTTCGTGTTCAGCACATGGTGGAGACCAAAGTAAAGGGGGCCGGAAGAGTGGCCAGGATGCTGCAGCGGCCAGAAAGATTTTTGTCCACCATACTCCTGGGGAATAACCTGGTCAACACGGCAGCCGCTGCCCTGGGCACCGTTCTGGCGGTATCTGTCTGGAAGGAGCAGGGTGTACTGATTGCTACCTTTGGTATGGCTTTTATCATCCTCATCTTCGCCGAGACGGTACCCAAGACGCTGGCCACCCGGCATGCCGAGAAGGTAGCCATACTTTTTGTACGGCCGGTAGAAGTGATTTCATTGATATTCTCTCCTATTGTTGTCGTGGTTCAGTGGCTGGCATCGGGAATGACGCGCCTGGTTGGTGGAAAACCGATACCCCGCTCTCTGGTCAGTGACGAGGAGATTCGCACCATGATTACCCTCGGCCATAAAGAGGGCTCTGTGGAAAAATCCGAAGCGGAACTGCTGCACGCTGTTTTTGACTTCGGCGACCGGCCGGTCAGCGAGGTCCTGGTGCCGAGGTTGGAGATAGTCGGCGTGGAGAAGGGCACCACCCTATCCGAGTTTCTGGCTTTGTATTCCAAATCTCCTATTTCCCGCTATCCGGTCTACGAGGAGAATATGGACAACGTGGTCGGTATTCTGTCCACCAAGGACGTGCTCATGGCATTAGCCAGAGGGACGATAAACAAGGAGAGCCCCATAGACGACCTTATCCGCCCGGCCTACTTTACGCCGGAGACCAAGCGCATCAGCGAGCTTTTTACCGAGATGCGCGATAAGAACTTCCGCATGAGCGTCGTCGTTGATGAATACGGCGGAACCGCCGGCATTGTCAGCATCAGCGGCCTGATGGAGGAGATAGTCGGCCCTGTCGGTGACGAACTGGCCGCCGCCGAGAAGGACTACGAGCCGATAAACGAGTACACCTTTCAGGTTGATGGCGGTATGAGGATTGAGGAAGCCAATGAGGAGATGGTGCTGGAGCTGCCGGAGGGTGACTATGAGACCGTGGCCGGCTTCATTCTTCATCTGCTGGGCTATATCCCCAAACAGGGCAAGCAGCTGAGGTACAAAGGATTAAAGATAGTCATCACCAAGATGAAGGGAAAGAAGATAGAGGAAATCCTGCTTACCAAGGAAAAGAAGACGGACGGATCGCCCGGGGGCTAGCCGGGGCTTTGATGCAGGATTCTTAGCTCAGGAAAAGATGCATGTATCGCCTGCGAGTCAGGTTCAAGCGAGGGCCAGAGGTCAAGTTTATCTCTCACCTGGATTTAGTTCGGTTATGGCACCGCGCCCTTCGCCGCGCCGGTGTGGAGCTGGCCTATTCAGAGGGCTTCAGTCCGCATCCAAGGATATCCCTGGCTGTTCCCCTGGCTCTGGGTGTTACCGGCGAGGCCGAGTTAATGGATATTGTTGTCGCCGGCTATATATCCCCGCACGCCTTTACCGCCGGTGTCGGCCGGCAGCTACCGCCGGGCGTTGAAATAGTGCAGGTATACCAGATAGCACCCACCCTGCCGTCACTGCAATCACAGGTCCGCTACGCCGAATATCTGGTTGAGGTAAGGGCTGAGGCCGGGCCCGAGCAGGTTACCGTGGCGCTTTCTTCACTGTTGTCCAGGGAGAGCCTGCCCTGGCAGCATCAGCGGGATACGGGTACCAGGAGCTATGACCTGAGGCGTCTTATCGACCACCTGTGGCTTGATGGCTGGCAGGGTGATATTGCCAGCATCGGCATGCGGCTGCGCTGTGACAGTACTGGCTCGGGAAGGCCGGAGCAGGTGATTAAGGCCCTCGGCCTGGCCGAGCCGCAGACCATTCACCGCACCAGACTGATACTGAAAACGAGCTGATTTCATTGACAGAACCCGATAATACCGGAATCCACCAGAAACCGGACCCGGAAAGGCAGCGACAGGCCAGGGAGTATGCCCGAATCAGGCGCTACCTGGGCGGCATTGACCTGGCGCTGGTTGCTATTGGCCTGGCGGTGCTGGTCTTCGGCGGCCTGTCGACGAGGCTGGCCGGTGCTGTCAGCCTGCCCGCTGTGGCGGCGGCTGTCATCTACCTGATTATCCTCGTGGCAGCCTACGGGCTGCTTTCGGCCCCGTTAGGCTACTACCGCGGCTTGGTTCTCCCCCGGCGCTACGGGTTGTCCCACCAGAGCTTCACCGATTGGCTGGTCGACCTGCTCAAGGCCGGTGCCTTAGCTGCCGTGCTGGCTATCGGCATGGTAGCTGCCATCTACTGGTTGATGACCGTCCTTCCCGGTGCCTGGTGGCTGGCCGCCTGGGGGCTTGTCGTCCTGGTCAGCCTGGTGCTGAGTGTTCTGGCGCCGGTTATCATCATCCCTATTTTCTTCAAGATGAAACCGCTGGCGGACGGCGAACTTAAGGAACGGCTGGAGCGGCTGGCCGAGCGGGCGGGTGTCGCCGTCGGCGGCATCTATAACATAGAGTTTAGCAGTAAAGGAACTACGGCCAATGCCGCCATGATGGGGGCCGGCAGGACGAAAAGAATAGTCCTCAGCGATACACTGCTCGACCGGTATTCGCTGCCGGAGATAGAGGTGGTCATGGCCCACGAGATGGGGCACAACCGTCACCGGGACGTGCTGCGGCTCTTTGTTTTTCAGGCGGCCATACTGCTTCTGGTCTTCTACGCCACCAGCCGGATTTTTGAAGCCAGTATCGGCCCGCTGGGTTACAGTAGCATTACCGATGTGGCCTCATTACCGCTGCTGGTATTGATATTTGGCGTCGCCAGCATGCTGCTATCGCTGGCCGGCACCGGCTACAGCCGTCATGTGGAAGCGGCCGCTGATGCCTATGCCCTGGAGCTAACCGGCGACCCGGATTCGTTTATCACTGCCATGACCAGGCTTGTCGACCAGAACCTGGCGGAAGCCGAGCCGAACCGCTGGCTTGAGATTTTATTCCACGGCCATCCCAGCTACCGCAGCCGGGTGAATATGGCCCGATATTATGCCGCCCGCAGGCACGAGCGGTGAAGGAGAGCTTGTGGCAAACAGGATTATACTGGTAAGACACGGAGAGACCGACTGGAATAAAGAGAAGCGTATTCAGGGCGGCCTGACCAATACTCCGCTAAACGACCTGGGCCGCAAACAGGCGGAGAAGCTGGCGCTGAGGTTCAAGCAGGACGACATCCGGGCTGTCTATTCCAGCCCGCTTGACCGCTCCCTGGATACCGCCCGGGCCATTGCCCGCTACCACCGGCTTGAGGTGTCCATCGAGCCGGCGCTGCGGGAGATTGAGGCCGGCGAACTGGAGGGGGTGGCCACCAGTGATATGGGCAAACGGCTCAGTGAGCTCTTGACGCAGCATGGCGTGGCAACCAGGCTTCCCGGCGGTGAATCACTGGCCGAGGTGCAGCGGCGCAGCTGGGACGCTGTCCGGCGGTTGAGCCGCAAGCACCCCGATGGCGTTATAGTGCTGGTCAGCCACTTCTTTGTCATCCTGGCTGTTATCTGCTCGGTGCTGGGGCTGCCGTTATCCCAGCTGGGCAGGTTCAGGATGGGAAATGGCAGTATCAGCGTCATCAACCTCGGCGGCCCGGTGCCGTGGCTGGAGCTGTTCAACGATGTTGGGTATTAAGGTGGGTGGTCAAATATCTTCTGTTAGACAATGTGTTCATGCTATTGCGTAGTTAAAAGGATGATATTCCAAATGGCTGCGACCAAAAGACAGATACCTATTATCGTTCCTATTACCCATCCTAACATCGTCTCTTGTGCTATTGCCTTGAAGGCAACGAGAGATTTAGCATAATCTCTCTCTTTATATCTAAGGTCTATCTTCAATTTATAATCCCCCGACAAGTCGATAGGGGTAATTTCAAACTCCTCAATTATATGATTTATTGGTTGTTTTTCTACAGATAAAACTGGTTTTGATACATCAATTCCGTGTTGGCTAGGGTCTGAACAATGTAAATAAGCTCTCAACGGTTGCTGTTTCCCCGATATGGTGTCAATATTCACCTTAAATTTCTTAGGTTTGTTGCCGGTAATGTATGGAAGATATTTGAAGATTCTCCTTAGGCCAACAGGCTCGGCTTTAATCCTGAAGTCTTCCCATTCAAACTTGTGATAGGGTTGGCATAATACTCCTCCGGCTAGGTCGGTGTTTTTTATCCATTATACACCCCCGCTTTTGGAGTGGGGACTTTCGCAACAAGCTATAATTCTTGCCCCCCTTGTCCTCGCCCTCTATAATTGGCATTGACATGGCAAAGAGAGCGGTCACTCTGGAGCAGCGGGTTGTCGAGTTCATCAGGCAGCACAGGTTAGCACCTGGCGGCTACCGTCTGCTGCTGGCCGTCTCCGGCGGCGCCGACTCCACCTGCCTGCTGCATATGCTCGCCGGGCTGAAGGCAGAGCTGGATGTAGAGCTGCACGTAGCCCATCTTGACCACCAGCTGAGGGGGGCGGAATCTGTGGCCGATGCCGTCTACGTGGCCGGGCTGGCGAGCTCGCTCGGTATCCCGGTGACGGTGGAGCAGCGCGATGTCAGAGCCTATCGGGATAAGCACCGCATCTCACTGGAGGAGGCGGCCAGGGAGGTACGCTATCTGTTTCTATCCGAGGTCGCCGGCTATATCGGTGCCGGTAGCGTCGCCACCGGCCACACCCGGGACGACCAGGTGGAGACGATACTGATGCACCTGGTGCGGGGAACGGGCACCCGCGGCCTTGTCGGCCTCAGGCCCTGCAACCGGTGGCGGCTGGGGGATAACCAGATAGCCGTCGTCAGGCCGCTGCTCGAGGTAAGCCGCCGGGAGACGGGCGAATACTGCCGGCAGCACCGTCTTGCCCCCCGCGCCGATAGCTCCAACCTGTCGCTTTCGCCGCTGCGGAACCGCATCCGCCAGCAGCTGGTACCGCTTCTTCGGAGCTATAATCGGCAGGTAGCTGATGCTTTGCTGCGGCTGTCGGCTGTCGCCGCTGATGAAATTGCCTTTCTGGATGAAGAGGTGGCCCGCCTGTGGCCCGGGGTCGTTCAACAACGGGAAACTGCGATAATCCTGGACAGGAAAGGCTTCAGGCCACTGCCTCCCGCTCTGCAGCGGCACCTGCTGCGGGTAGCCATCGAAGAACTGCTGGGCAGTCTCAAGGACATAGAAATGCGCCACATCGAGGAGATAATGGCCGTCCTCGATAAGCCGGCGGGCAAGCAGGTCAGCCTGCCCGGTGGCCTTGTCTTTACCGTGGAATATGGAAGGTACCTGCTGGGGAAGGGAGACTTGTGCCCCTTCCCTCCTCTGGAGGATGATTTTACCTTGAGTGTGCCCGGAGAGACAAAATTACCCGGCTGGCAGGTCAGCGCGGCCATAATTGAGCCGGAGCAGGTGGTGGCGGAGGGCGGTTTCGTTGGATATCTTGACATGGAGGGAGTGAGCGGTGAGCTTGCGGTGCGCTGTGGCAAGCAGGGAGACCGTTTTTACCCGCTGGGCCTGGGCCATGCCAAGAAGCTCGGCCAGTTCATGATTGACGCCAAGATCCCCCGTGCCTGGCGCAGGCGTATCCCGGTTGTCTTTTCCGCCGGGCAAATCCTGTGGCTGGTCGGCTATCGGTTGGACGACAGGGCCAAGGTCACCGAAAAGACCAGGCAGGTTCTGCGGCTGGAGTTCACCAGGGTCTAGGGCTTATGCCGGTTTTACCGCCGAAACCCTGACGCTGGCCACCGATTTTTCAATGCCGGCAATATCCTCTGTGGTTGCCCCAATCTTGTTGATGACTGCCTGGGCTGTGGGGTCGTTGGCCATGCAATCGATGGAGAGGAAAGATTCTTCCAGCACCCTGACCTCCCGGAATCCGGCCTCCTGGATTGTCTTCAGGTAGTCCTCTTTCATCAAAGCTCCGGAAATGCAGCCGATATAGGCGGCCGCCGACTGCCTGATGAAATCGGGTAGCTCCTTAAGCAGCACGATATCAGACACCATCAGCCGTCCGCCGGGTTTCAGCACCCGGAAAGCTTCCCCGAAGACCTGTCCTTTGTCCGGTGACAGGTTGATGACGCAGTTGGAGATAATTACGTCCACCGAACTATCGGAGGCAGGCAGGTGCTCAATCTCGCCCAGCCGGAACTCCACGTTCCGGTAGCCGCCTTCGCTGGCGTTGGCCCTGGCCTGGTCAAGCATCTCCGGCGTCATATCAACACCGATGACCCGGCCCTTTTCGCCCACTCTGCCAGATGCCAAAAAGGTGTCAAAACCGGCGCCTGAGCCCAGGTCGAGGACGGTGTCGCCCTCCTTCAGTGAAGCCAGTGCCAGCGGATTGCCGCAGCCGAGGCCGAGATTGGCTCCCCGGGGAACAGAGCCGAGTTCTTCCTCGGTGTAACCTATCTTTTTACCGATGTCCTTGGCTGTAGCCGGCTGGCCACAGCAGCAGGAGCTGCTCGTTTTAACTTTTTGGGCATAGCCCTCTCTGACCGTCTTCTTGATTTCACTCTCTTTCATTACCAGCCTCCATTTATTTTAAAATATCCTTCATCATTGGACCCAGCATGCCTTTTACAGTTGCCGTGAAGTCGTCTGCCTTGACCAGGGCAATACAGCAGACCCTCTCTTCTGACTGACAGCTGATAACGGCAAGTTTATCGCCGGCCTTTATCCCGGCCTTATCCCGCAACTCCTTGGGCAGAACAATCTGGCCTCGGCTATCGACGGTGGCGATGGCGCAAACCAGGCAACAGGCCGCAGTCTGGGCCGCTTTTTCGCTGCCACCCGGGGCATTGTCTTTTTGACTGCTGCTCTCACTCATCTCTGGCCTCCCTAAACCTCAGAATAATAACATTTATCTGATAAATCAGAATATCACGACATTTCGTATTTGTCAAGGGTTTGTGAGAGAATATTTTCCTCCGGTCGATAATACCAACCGGGTTGGGGATCGGATGCCGATTTTGGCTACAGAACCCGCTGGAGCCTGGGGTTGGTGGTGATGCCCGGGATGCGCCCCCTTTTGGCTATCGGTTTGCCGGCAACCTCGTGCAGGTCGGCGGTGAAATCAATCGGCCGGGCGCTGGTGATATAGCTGCCGACGCCGAAGCCGTCAACCGGCGCCCCTTCTGCCACAAACTGCCTGATGCGCTCGACGTCAAACCCGCCGCTGACAAAAACCTTGACCTTGTTGAAGCCGGCCAGGTCGAGGCGAGCCCTGACCTCCTTGACCAGGTCGACAGTGACCCCTCCCCGCTCCTTTGGGGTGTCCAGGCGGACGCTGCTGAGGCTGTCCCCCAGTGCCTCGGCCACCAGCAGGCTTTCCTCGGCCTCGTCCTTGAAGGTGTCCACCAGCGACACCCGGACCACTTCCGGCGTCATGTGTTTATCGAAGGCCAGTGTTGCTTTAACCGTATCGCCCATGACGATAATCAGGGCATGGGGTATGGTGCCCGCCGGTTCAATACCGGCTAGTTTGGCACCGGCGGTGCTGGAGCAGCCCTGGCAGCCGCCGACAACCGCCGCATAGTCCATTATGCCGGCCACCGAGGGGTGTACATGGCGGGCGCCGAAGCTGATGACCGGAATGCCTCCGGCGGCGCCGGCGCACTCCCCGGCGGCGGTTGCCCAGCCGCTGCATTGGGCCAGTATGCCGCAGATGGCCGTCTCATAGAGGCCGTAGCTCTGGTAAGGGGCGGTGATGCGCAGCACCACCTCTTTCCTCTCCATGGGCTCACCCTCTTCGAGGGCCCAGACCTGACGATTATCTGGCAGGACTCTGGCCAGCAGCGCCTTTACCTCATCTATACCGCACAGTATTCCCGCCCGGCTGGCGAAGGCCTCCATGGTGGCCACCGGGTTCAGCCCCTCTTTGCGCAGTACCTCAACCGTACGGGCAAAATAGACATCAGCTGTCTCCCCGGAGAGTACATCCCTGGAGGGTTCAAATTCGGCCATTGTTTTCAAGCCTCCTTAAAGTTGGTTAGCCTGGCGCCGAGCACCTTTTCCATGTGTTCCAGGGCGAAGCGGTGTGCCATCTCATCGGGGGAAGCGACGCAGTCAACCGGTACTTCAACGTGGTAGTCCCGGTTGCGGGCGTCGGCCACGGTATGCATGACGCAGATATTGGTCAGCACACCGCAGACGGTAATCTTCTCCGGCCCAAGCTCTCTGAGTTTTTGCTCTAGCTCCGTATTGAAGAAGCCACTATAGCGTTTCTTGTAAATTGTCTCCCCGGGGTAAGTGGCCAGCTCCGGAATCACCTCGGCTTCCGGGGTGCCGGCGATGCAGTGTGGTGGGAACATCCTGAACTCAAGATCATCCGGGTCGTGGTTATCGCAGATGAAAAACACCCTGGCGCCGCTTGCCAGCTCCCGCTCCAGCAGCCCCCGGGCATTGGGGATTATGCTGCGGGCTTTATCTCCGGCATACAGCGGGTGGCCCGGCTCCATAAAGCAGCGGAGCATATCGACCACCAGGACTACGTTGTTCACCATTTGCCTCCTTAGTGCA
>DAOWLH010000075.1 GCA_030643515.1 Dehalococcoidia bacterium
TTCCCTGGCAGCGACAGCCGGCTTCTTGGCCTTAGCCGTTACCGCTTTCTTTACCGGCTTCTCCTCTTTTAGCTCTTCCCTGGCAGCGACAGCCGGCTTCTTGGCCTTAGCCGTTACCGCTTTCTTTACCGGCTTCTCCTCTTTTAGCTCTTCCTTTTCGGCGGCGGCCTTTGGTTTGGCTGCTTCGGCTTCGGCGGCAGGTTCAAGGGCTGCTTCCTCAACTGCCTCTTCAATCTCGGGAAGGATATCACCTCTGTATATCCATACCTTTATCCCAATCCGCCCCAGTGTGGTTCGGGCTTCGGTAAAGCCGTAGTCAATATCTGCCCGCAACGTGTGAAGCGGGACTCGTCCCTGGTGCATCATCTGCCGCCGGGCTATTTCAACTCCACCCAGCCTGCCGGAGCAGTTGAGTCTGATCCCCTTGGCGCCGGCCTGCATGGTACGGAAGATGGCCTGTTTCATGGCTCTGCGGTAGGCGACTCGTCGCTCCATCTGCTCGGCTACAGCTCTGGCTACCAGATAGGCATCCAGTTCCGGCTGCCGGATCTCCTGGATGTTAAGCTGGACTCTTTTGCCGATAAGGTCCTCAAGGTAGTGCCTGGTTTCGTCAACGCGTTGTCCGCCCCGTCCGATTACAATGCCGGGGCGAGAAGTATATATGTTCACTGTCACTTTGTGTGTCTGGCGCTCGATTTCAACCAGTGAGACACCAGCTTCGGGGTACCGGGAGCGGATAGCCTGCCTCAGCTTGACATCTTCGCCAATGAACTCCGGATAGTGCCGGTCGGCATACCACTTGGCCTGCCAGTCTCGAATGATGCCAATCCTGAATCCAACCGGATGAACTTTGCGTCCCATTAAGCCTCCTGCTCGGCAACGATGACCGTAATATGGCTTGAGCGTTTGGTAATACGGCCAGCCCGGCCTCGTGCCCTGGGGCGGAACCTCTTCATGCTCCGCGCCTGGTCGGTATAAATACTGACAATCTTTAAATCTGCGGGTGTCATCTGGAAGTTATTTTCGGCATTGGCCACTGCCGATTTAACCACCTTGGCTACCACTCTGGCCATCGGCGTCGGCGTGAACCGGAGCAGGATCAGGGCTTCATCTACCATTTTACCCCGCACCATGTCAACCAGCGGGCGCACCTTCTGCGCCGAAAGCCCGGTATCCTTGGCTACTGCTCTGACTTCCATATTAGAATCTACCTGCTATCATAGTTTATTTCTTTTCTGATCTGCCTGCATGGCCCCTGAAGGTTCTGGTTGGGGCGAACTCTCCCAGCTTGTGGCCGACCATATTCTCGGTGATGAAGATGGGAACATGGCGGCGCCCGTCGTGGACACCGATGTTAAGACCTACCATGTCAGGCATGACGGTGCACCATCTGGCCCACGTCTTGATTACCACTTTTTGCCCGGAGCGGTTGACAGCCTCCACTTTTTTCATTAACTTGGCGTCAACGGCGGGGCCTTTTTTAATTGAACGTGACATCTAAACTATTTACCTCTACGTTTTATAATCATTTTATCTGACGGCTTGGGTTTGCGTGTTTTATAGCCCAGGGCCGGCTTGCCCCAGGGAGTTTTTGGCCCGGGCATGCCTATCGGTGACCGCCCCTCGCCACCGCCGTGGGGGTGGTCACGGGGGGTCATTGCTGAACCTCTTACCTGTGGTCTTCTGCCAAGCCAGCGCTTACGCCCTGCCTTGCCCAGTTTAATATTCTGGTGGTCGGCGTTGCCGACCTGGCCGATAGTAGCCAGGCAGTTGCTGCGGATACGGCGCATTTCGCCGGAGGGAAGCCGGATGAGGGCTTGCTCCCCCTCCTTGGCCATCAATTGTGCCGATACGCCGGCGCTGCGTACCAGTTGCCCGCCTCGCCCCGGCTGAAGCTCGATGCCATGTATCAAAGTGCCACTGGGCATCAGTTTTAAAGGAAGGGCGTTGCCCGGTTTGAGTTCGGCATCTTCGCCGGCTTTTATGGTGTCGTCAACCTTGAGCCCCAGTGGCGAAAGTATGTAGCGCTTATCGCCGTCGGCATAGAAGATAAGGGCTATATTCGCCGAACGGTTCGGGTCATACTCGATAGCCGCCACCCGGCCGGGCACCCCGAGCTTGTCCCGTTTAAAATCAATAATACGCAGCCGCCGCTTGGCGCCACCACCCCGGTGGCGGACGGTTATTCTCCCCTGGTTATTACGCCCTGCCCTCTTTTTATGGGGCTTGAGCAGGGACTTCTCCGGCTTACTCTTGGTCAGCTCTTCGAAGGTAGAGCCCGTCATGCCGCGCCGGCCTGGAGAAGTAGGATTATATGTCTTTAGTGTCATTTTATATCTACCTAGACTCCCTCAAACAGTTCTATCTTATCCCCTGGCTTAAGGGTAACAAGCGCCTTCTTCCAGGAAGGGGTTAGTACCTCATGGCGTCCCATGCGACGCTTCTTGCCCGGTACCGTCATGGTGTTAACACCGGTTACCTCAACCTTAAAGGCGGCTTCTACCGCCTGTTTGATCTGCTGCTTGTTGGCTGCGGCAGCCACTTCAAAGGCGTATCTCCCCTGCGACTGGAGCAGGGTATTCTTTTCGGTTATCAGCGGACGGCGCAAGACTTCGTAATGATGCATTATCCCTCTCTTTATGCCGCTTCCTTCCCCCACAACTGCTCTATCTGACGGACCGCTGTTTCGGTCAGCAGCAGCACCTTGTGAGAGGTGACATCAACCACATTTAGCAGCCTGGCGGGCGTAGTCTTTATCCCGGGCAGATTTCGGGCTGATTTGATCATATTTTCCGCAGGCTCACTGGTGGCAATCAGCGCTGAGGCTTCTATTCCCAGTGCCTTCAAGATCCCAGCCATTTCCTTTGTTTTGGGCTCATCGAGCTTTAGTTCATCAAGAACCATCAGCTCTTTATCCACGGCCTTGGCAGAAAGGACACACCTCAGTGCCAGACGGCGCATCTTCTTTGGCATGTCCTGACGGTAGTCTCTGGGTTTGGGACCGAACGTGACGCCTCCCCCGCGGCGCAGAGGAGACCTGATACTGCCGGCCCGGGCACGCCCGGTATGTTTCTGGCGGTACATTTTCTGCTTGCTACCGGTTACCTCGCTTCGGCCCTTGGTGCTGGCCGTTCCCTGACGGGTATTGGCCAGTTGCCGTACCACTGCCTGATGAACCACGGCATTGTTAAAGGGTTCGGCAAAAACCTCGTCCGAGATATCAATATTCTTGACTACTTCGCCGGCTATATTATAAACGGCAATCTGCATTGTTATTTTCCTGCCTTGGCTATCAGTAACAATCCGTTATTAGCTCCGGGCACAGCCCCCTTGATTACCAGCAGGTTATTTTCGGTGTCGGTCTTAAGAATCTCCAGATTACGTGCCGTCACGCGCTGGCTGCCCATATGCCCGGGCATGTGTTTCCCCTTGAGAACCCTGCCTGGAGTAGAGCCGGCACCGATAGAGCCCGGTGCACGATGTCGGTCGGACTGGCCGTGGGTTTTGGGCCCACCGGCAAAGCCATAACGCTTGACCACTCCGGCGAAGCCTTTCCCCTTGGATTTGCCGGTGACATCAGCCAGGTCACCCGGCTGAAACAGGCTGACATCAACCTTATCCCCCAGTTTAATGTTTTTGGTGTCAGCCAGCCGGAACTCCCGGAGATACCGGAAACTACCCGTCTCCTTGAGGTGACCCCTCTGAGGCGAGTTTAGTTTCTTGGCCTCACCGAAGCCAAGCTGGACAGCGTCGTAGCCTTCTTTGTCGGCCGTCTTAATCTGCACCACGGTGCAGGGGCCGGCGGAGATAATCGTAGCCGCTTCAGCCCTGCCGTCGTCCTGAAACACCTGTGTCATGCCCAGCTTGCGACCAATAATTCCCGGTATCATCATTAATAATCCTGTTACAGTTTGATATCTATGCTCACTCCTGATGGCAGGTTGAGGTTGGTTAGTGAGTCTATAGTTTTTGATGTTGTTTCCACGATATCTATTAAACGCTTATGCGTCCGGATTTCAAATTGCTCCTGCGAGTCCTTGTCGATAAAAGGAGAACGGATAACGCTGAACCTTTTTATACGGGTCGGCAGCGGCACCGGTCCGGTGACGTTAGCCCCGGTCCTCTCCAGCGCTTCTACAATCTGCCGGGCTGCCTGGTCAAGTATTTTGTGGTCAAAGCCCTTTAGTTTTATGCGAATCCTCTGTTTTGGCATCTGGATATACTTCCTTTATTTTGTCCTTATCTCATCAGCCAGGTCCGGCGGGACTGCCTGATAGCGGTAGAATTCCATAGAGTGTGTTGCCCGGCCCTGGGTAAGCGACCTGACGACGGTGGCATAGCCGAAGATCTCAGCCAGAGGAATCAGACAGTGAATGGTTGAAGTGCTGCCACTGCCGTCGATTGACTGAATATTGCCCCTCCGCGAGCTGAGGTCGCCGATGATATCACCCATAAATTGCTCCGGAGTAACCACCTCCAGTTTCATAACCGGTTCCAGGATGATAGGGTGGGCCCGTTTAACGCCGTCTTTTAGGGCCATAGAACCGGCCATCTTGAATGCTATTTCGGAAGAGTCAACTTCATGGTAGCTACCATCATACAGTGTCGCCTTGATATCAATAATCGGGAAACCGGTGCTGCCCCCGGTTTCTATGGCTTCTTTAATGCCAGCTTCGGCGGCTATGATAAAGGGCTTGGACAGCACACCGCCCTTGATACGGTTGACAAACTGAAAACCGGTGCCTCTCTGCAAGGGCTCCAGCTCAATCAAGATATGGCCATACTGGCCGCGGCCGCCGCTCTGGCGGACGAACCTGCCTTCGGCTTTAACCGGCAGGGTAATGGTCTCTTTATAGGCGACTCGTGGTTTGCCTACCTTGGCGACCACCTTGTATTCGCTAAGCAACCGGCTGACGATGACCTCGACATGGAGTTCGCCCATACCGGAGATAACCGTCTGCCCCGTTTCCTCGTTGTAGGCTACCTTAAAGGTCGGGTCCTCCTCGGTCAGTTTTTGCAGTGCCTCGTCCATCCGGTCCCGGTCGGCCCTGGTCTTGGGCTCGATAGCCACCGATAATACCGGTTCCGGAAAGCGGATTGGCTCCAGGATTATCTGCTGGGTGGACTCGCACAGGGTATCGCCGGTGAAGGTTTCTTTAAGGCCCATGGTGGCCACGATAGCTCCGGTGTCGGCATCGGACACTTCCTCGTGGCGATTGGCGTGCATCAAGAGGAGGCGGCCGATGCGTTCTCTTCGGCTTCGGGCAGAGTTAAAAACCTGGGCGCCGGCCCTGATCCGGCCGGAATATACCCTAAGATAGACCAGCCGGCCGACGAAGGGGTCGGCGACGACCTTGAAAGCAAGGGCGGCGAAGGGGGCTTCATCGCTTGCGGGGCGGGTGACCTCGTTTCCGCTTCTGATATCAATAGCCCTCACCGGAGGCATTTCCAGCGGCGAGGGCAGGTAGTCTATGGTAGCATCAATCAGCAGCCGAACACCCTTGTTCTTGAGGGCGCTGCCGCACAGAACGGGGATGCCCTTGTTGGCCAGGGTTACCCTTCTCAGGGAAGTTTTTATATCGGCAGCGGAGATATTCTTGCCCTCCAGGTAGGCCGTAAGGATGTGGTCATCCTCTTCGGCCAGTTTTTCAATCAGGCTCTGGCGGAATTTGATGGCAGCAGCCTGCTCGGATTGTGGAATGGCTATTTCCTGAGGCACTGAGTCTATCCGGCCATCGAATACCCATGCCTTCTCTTCTATCAGGTCGATAACCCCGCGGAAGGATTCTTCGCTACCCAGGGGGAGCTGCACTGGCAGTGGCTTGGCATAGAGGCGTTCTTCAATCATGGTCAGGCAGCGCTTAAAATTGGCACCCATCCGGTCCATCTTGTTGATAAAGCATATGCGGGGAACACTATACTTATCGGCCTGTCGCCATACCGTTTCCGATTGGGCCTCTACCCCGGATACGGCGTCAAAAATAACCACCCCGCCATCCAGCACTCTGAGGCTTCGCTCAACCTCAGCGGTAAA
>DAOWLH010000016.1 GCA_030643515.1 Dehalococcoidia bacterium
CCTCCTCGCCGGTGGCGTCATCGGCGGTGTCGGCTCGGTGCTGTCTTTTGTGCCGGTGATATTACTGCTTTATCTTGGGCTGTCCGCCCTGGAGGACAGCGGCTACCTGGCCAGGGCTGCCTTTGTTATGGACCGCCTGATGCACCGCATAGGATTGCACGGCCGGTCGTTTGTTCCCCTGGTGCTCGGTTTCGGCTGCAACGTACCGGCTATCATGGCTACCCGAACCATTGAGAACCCCAAGGACAGGCTGGTTACCATTATGGTCTCTCCGTTAATGTCCTGCGGTGCCCGCCTGCCCATCTACGTGCTCTTCGCCGGTGCTTTTTTTACCGCCTATCAGGGGCTGGTCGTCTTCTCCATGTACGGCATTGGTATTGTTCTGGCCATTTTCCTTGCCTGGCTCTTTCGCTCGAGACTGGTGCGGGGAGAGAGCGGCCACTTCGTTATGGAGCTGCCGCCCTATCGCTTACCCACTGTTACCGGCGTCCTGACTCACATGTGGGAGCGCGCCCGGCTGTTTATACTCAGGGCGGGAAAGGTTATCTTCGCTATCGTGGTGGTCATCTGGTTCCTGGACTTTATCGGAGCGCTGGAGCCTATAGGCAGAGTAATCGCCCCTGTTTTTAGCCCGGCCGGCTTCGGCCAGTGGCAGGCGGCGGTAACCCTGATGTTTGGCGTCTTGGCTAAGGAGGTGGTAATCGGCACCTTCGGTGTCCTGTTTGCTGTTGAAGAGGGCCTTCTGGGGCAGACCATTGCCACCCAGCTGGGCTGGACGCCGCTTATCGCCTTTGCCTTTATGGCCATGTCTCTGCTCTATATCCCCTGTGTGGCCACCATTATCACCATCAGGCGGGAGACCAATTCCTGGAAATGGACCGGCTTTGTCGTCGGTTACACGCTATTTCTGGGCTGGCTGGTGGCCACCCTTATCTACCAGATAGGCCGTGTTATTATCTAGGAAATGGATATGCTGTTACAAATCATTGAGGAGTTCAGGCAAGCCAGAGGGGTTATTACCCGCAGTGAGCTTGGCCGGCGCCTTGGCGTTGAGGCAAGCGCTCTGGAGGGAATGCTCCAGCTTCTGGTACGTCAGGGTAAGCTCCGTGAGGTCGGCACCGGTAACAAGACCTGTGCCCATTGCCCCGTCTCCGGTTGTGTCCAGATGAAGGGAAGCAGCGCCACCGGCAGAGCTTATCAGCTGGCAACAGAAGACTGTCTAAAAAATAACTGCCGGGAGGTAAATGATGACTAAAACGGATGAAAACCTTAAGACTGCTTATAGTAACGAGAGCCAGACCAATATTGAATACCTGGCCTATGCCCACCGGGCAATAGACGAGGGCTTGATGGAGGTAGCCCAGCTCTTTCGTGAGGCTGCCGGGGCGGAAATAGTCCATGCCCTGAGCCATCTCCGGGTAATGGGTGTCGTCAGGTCAACCAGCGAGAACCTGAGGGAAGCAGCCGAGGGGGAAGACCTGGAAATCCTGTCGATGTACCCCAAGTTCATTGAGGAGGCAGAGCAAGAGGGCAGAGCAGAGGCCGCCAAGTCGTTCCGGGTTGCCTTTGAGAGGGAGAAGCATCACCGGGCGATGTTTAGAGAGGCTCTCAGGCGTTTCGGTTAGGCTGAAAAAAGGTTAAATAGTTATGACATCTTCTGTGGCACAGTCCAGCAGACCCTAACCTGTACTTTTATTAGAATAATTTATATTGATTAATAATATATCTTATGATATAATGGCTCTAGCTCAGTGGGGAGGTGGAGATATGACAAAAACATTGACCTGGCTGTCCCGCAAGTGGCCGGTGGTGGTAGCTGTGCTGATGGCGGTTTTGCTGGTACTGGTTATCTTGCCGGGGTGTCAGCAAGAGGAAGCTGCGAAGTATGGTTCTACGAAACAGGTCATGCCCCGACAGAGGCAGGGAGTGGTGACCTTTGACATCACTATTGATGTCTCAGAAGGCATCGATGAGGCGCGGCTGTGGCTCCCCTATCCCACATCCAATAAGTACCAGACGATTGAAGATGTAAAGATAGTAGGTAATTATGATTCCACCGGTGTTTACAGGGAAGAAGAGCACGGTACCATAAGCCTGTATGCCGAGTGGATTGAGCCCAAAGAGAAAGCCAGATTGACCTATTCCTTCAAGATAACGAGGAATGAGATCATTATGAAGGACTTCCCCGAGAAAGAGGCTGCAGTTCCTATTGACATTACGGAGCACTATCTGTTGCCGACAAGCCTAGGGCCAACTGTTGGTGAGGTAAGGGATATGGCTGTAGACATTACCAAGGAAGAGAAGACCATCCTGGGTAAAGCCACCACTATTTATGATTATATCGTAGAAACTGGTGAGCGTAACCCGGACATTAAGGGCTGTGGTATAGGAGATGTTGAAGCCCTGCTTAAGAGCTTATCGGGTAAATGCGCCGACATATCTCCGGTCTTTGTAGCCATGGCCAGGAGTGTTGGCGTACCGGCCAGAGAGATTCTTGGCACCCGCATTGGTAAAGAGGGCGATATATCCGGAGCCTTC
>DAOWLH010000065.1 GCA_030643515.1 Dehalococcoidia bacterium
TCGGTGGCAATCATGCTGCCTCCCCAGCCATCGGCCAGGGCTGTTCGGCTTGCCTGATTGAGCAGGTTTTTATAGTCCTGGTCAACCCCCATATGGGTGCGGTGCAAAGCCTCAACCACCTCACGGTCAATACCCCTGGGAGCCACACCCAGTTTACGCCAGAGTTTCTGGCGTTTTAGCGGCGCCCGCCTAAGTAGCAGGAGCTCTCCATCCTGCTTGCCGAACTCTTTTAAGGCTGTCTCGCCAACATCAATGGCAATTTCCTTGATTGTGCGCTCGCCGATTTCAACGCCAAAGTCAAGGGCCAGCTGTAAAAGCTTCTGCTCGTCCTTAATCTCAAAGCCAGCTGTTTCTCCCCTGGCCGCCATTAAAAATAATTCGGTCACCTTGCGGCCGTGGTCGCCGTGAGCAGCACAGCCGGCGGCTACCATGCGCAAGAAATTGCGGGCGGCAATGGTCTCGGCGGTAGCACCACAAACGCCGCGCCGATTCCTCTCCTCCTCCGCAGTAAGCTCCTTGCTCTTGGGCAGCGGGATGCGGCACGGACCCATGGCACAATTGCTGCAACAGCTACCCTCGGCGCCGATTGGGCAGGGTTTCATCCTGGCTGCCCGGTCAAAGGCGGTGTTGACACCTTCACTTTCGGCTTTGGTTAACATCTCCAAAGTGGCGCTGTCAATACTCTGTTTCTTAACATTTTCCACCATTAAATATCCCTCCTATCTCGGTCTGCAATCTCTTCATTCACCGGGCTGTCAAACAAGCTTTGAGAACCAACCGGGCACAATTCGGCTATTTCAGCAGCAGGGTGGTTGTAAGTATTCCTGAGAAGGCCGAGGATGGCTTCTTTCTGCCTGGTTTCTCTGGCCGTAGCCGGCTGTCTTTCAATGATAGCCATTACTAATTATAATTTTAATATCGTTTTGTGTCAAAACTACGAGGTCAGCTCGTCAATCATCTCCCGCACCAGCTTGATAGCCTCCGGATGCCTCATAATAACAACATCACCCCCGGCCACAAGCATTACCATGGCCGACATTGCTTCCATGAGTATACCCCTTTTCCTGCTGTCGCCCAGCTCCGGGGCTTCTTCGGTAGGTATCTTGACCTCCTTGGTCTTCCAGGTCTCTTTGGCAATGTTACATATAATAGGCTGCTGGAGCTTATCATCCTGCTGGGTGAGGGCAGCCATGCGGATTCGCTCCATCACCGAGTAGCAGTACTCAATTCCATAGCCGATACTGCTAACGGTAGGGTCCACCACCAGTTTGTCATCTGGAACCCCGAGGTTACCCAGTAAAATGTTCAGCTGCTTGGCCAGGTTAATATCTATTGGCGAAGAGGCAATAACGGTGTGGTTATAGCCCAGAGCCGAGGCGGCAATCTTCTTATAATCACCCTCCTCAACCGGGCCGACAATCAGGTTCTTTCCCTGGCAGACCTCGCAAACCTGACGCAGCACCTCGGTGTCCTTGTCGTGGTTGGCCGTCCCCCAGACGATAAGGGGAACATCAATGGCATCGGCCACACTCTTGACGACAGCGGCGGCTTCATCGGCCCCACGATCGAGACCATTGGGGTCGGTGCTCTGCAGCTGCAGACAGAGCATCTCGGCTCCGTAGTCATCGACGCACTTCTTAGCCCAGGCAACAGGGTCATCGGTCACTCCCTTAAATGGCTCAAGGGCCGCCTCTGGCCAGCCTTCAGGAGGCGCATCGTAGACCTCCATGGCTATCCTTGGCAGGTTGGGCATTGCTCCCTCGAAGAGGTGAAAAGGATAAGAGGTCTCACCGCCAACGGTGACCGCTTTGTCTCCCTTTCCCAGGATTATCTCCTTGATTTTGCCGCTGTACGATAGTTTGGGTATCTCAAAAGCCATTGTTTACCTCCGTGAGCTAGGCCGGATTCTTTCTCTTCTCGCTTCCGTGCCCCTCCCCACCATACCAGTATCTCTCACCGGTCTCCAGATACTTCAGCTTCTCTTCCCTGTCTCTCAGTTTCTGCCGCCACCGACCGGCCTCTTCTCCACCGGGCTTGCCTTTTCATAGGTCGCTCCCAGCACTTTCACTTTATCCCGGCCGGGCGCCTTCTTTTCTTCTATCTTGTATTCCATAATTTCCTCCTTAGGCTTGTGGCAGTGGCTGTTATTACACCAAACCAGCGGCCATCTTGGCCGCCTTTATCGTATTTGTCATGAGCATCACTATGGTCATCGGGCCGACACCGCCGGGCACCGGTGTAATAGCCCGGGCTTTCTCCTTGACCGATTCAAAGTCGACATCACCGCACAAAATTGACTTGCCTTCAGCCGTTTTACCGATGCGGTGGACACCAACATCTATTACCACCGCTCCATCTTTTACCATGTCAGCGTTTATTGCCTTTGGCTTGCCCGCCGCCACAATCAGTATATCAGCCCGCCGGGTGTGAGCCGCCATATCACGTGTTCTAGTATGGCATATAGTGACCGTGGCGTTGGCTCCCGGTTTTTTCTGCAGCAGAATATTGGCCACCGGTTTGCCCACGATGTTACTACGGCCGACAACAACAACATCGGCTCCTTCAATCTCTACCCCGGAGCGGACCAGTAGCTGCTGGATTCCATGGGGAGTACAGGGCAGAAAGTCCGGCTCACCAATCATCAGCTTGCCCACGTTAACCGGGTGAAAACCATCTACATCCTTCCCGGGGTCAATGGTCATCAGGACTTTGCTTTCATCTATATGTTCTGGCAACGGTAATTGCACCAGTATGCCATGAACCTGAAAGTCCTTGTTCAGCCGGGCAACAAGCTCAAGCAGGGTCGCTTCATTTGTTTCAGATGGCAGGTCGTATCTCGAAGAACGGATGCCCAGTGACTCACACATCTTTACCTTTGAGTTCACATACACCTGAGACGCCGGGTCGTCACCCAGTAGAACGGTGGCCAGCCCGGGAACCATCTGGTGCTCATATTTAAGCCGTCTCACCTCCTGCTTTAACTCCTCGCTAATCTGTTTGGCAATTTCCTTACCGCTAATAATCTCGGCTGTCACCTTATCCTCCTTTGCAGAGCATACTTAACCTTTCGTTTTAACCAAGAACCCGCGACATAAGCTTGTTTACCGCCCCGACCGCCCTTGAAGTATCGGGCAGGTCAAGGAGTGACTTCTGCTCCAAGTCATAATCATGGACCTCCTCATCCAGGGGTACGATAGCCATCGGCTTAATGCCAAGCCGGTCAAGCTCCTGGCTGACGTGCTCATCAGGTCTACCGGGAACGCGGTTGATTACTACAGATTGCCGCTTGACATCGAGCTTCAGCTCGGTTATCAGTTCAATTATGCGGGCTACCGTCCTTACCCCCTTTACCGAGTGGTCGGAGATAATAAATAGCTCGTCTATATTTTCGGTTGTGCGGCGGCTGAGGTGTTCCATCCCCGCCTCGTTATCCATCACCATATTGGCGTAATTGCCCAAAAGCTTGTCAACGAAGTTCTTGAGCACCGTATTGGGATAGCAGTAGCAGCCGGTGCCCTCGCCACGCCCCATTGAGATAAGGTCCACACCCTCACTCTCGACTATGGTCTCGTTCAGCTTGAAGTCCAAGTAGGCCCCCTTGGTCAGCCCGCTGGGTATGCTAATCTTCTCCTCGTTAAAGGAGGCCAGTATGGAGCCAATTGTCTTATCCACCTTCAGCCCCAGGCTTTCACCCAGATTGGCATTGCCGTCGGCATCAACCGCCAGGACGGGGACCAGCCCTTCCTTTTTCAAATAGCGGATGATAAGGCTGGATATTGATGTCTTTCCGCTACCACCCTTACCAGCAACCGCAAAATTCAATGTTCTTACCCCAGTCTCACCGAAGGAAATTCACTAGCGTTGGTATGCGGTAGAAACAGCGCTGCCACATAGTTTTCCATAAAGCTGGTACTCTCGGATAGCTCTACGTTGGTCATCATGGCGGCTACTCTCTGGCTGTCACCGAGCAGATCACTGGAAAAGGAGGCCAGCCTGGCTCCCAGAAGGGAACCGTTGCCGATAAACATAAACTTGTCCCGGGGCAGGTCAGGCAGCAAGCCGATGCCAATGGCATTCTCGATATTTATCTTGCTGCCAAAAGTGCCGGCGATAATCACCTGCTCTATAGTACTGCACTTGCTGCCAACGCTCTTTACCAGCGTCTGGCAGCCGGCATACATGGCCGCTTTAGAGCGAATGAGGTTGTTAATATCTATCTCGGTAATAACGATGTCATTGCCGGTTTCAGTTTCATCCGCCCGGGCCAGTAGATACTCATAGCCGTCGGCACCTTTTCTAATCCGCTTGCCCGCCAGGTCAGTGTTAAACTTGCCGTTCTGACCGATAACGCCGGCCCTAAGCAGCGCCGCAGCGATATTTATCAAGCCCGAGCCGCAGATTCCCCTGGGCCTGGCATCTCCGATGGTGGTAAGCCTGGGTTCCAAGGTCGCCGGATTGATTTCAAAGTCCTCAATGGCACCGATAGTGGCTATCATGCCATGTTTCACCCCACTACCTTCAAAGGTGGGCCCCGCAGAACAGGCTGCGGTAATCATCCAGTCCGAGTTACCGACGACAATCTCGCCATTGGTGCCGATATCGATATAAACGGTCACGGTCTCCCTCTGGAAGACGCCGCTGCCGAGAATACCGGCAACAATATCACCGCCTACATAGCTGGCTACCGAGGGCATTACAAAGAGCCGAGCATGTTTGGCCAGCTTTATCCCCACCGAGCTGGCGAGAATTAACGGCAGGGCACTAGTAGTAGGCACATAGGGTGATAGCCTGAGATACCTGGGGTCAAGGCCCAGCAGGAGCTGAACCATCACCGTATTGGCGGCAACCACCACGTGGTCGATTTCATCGGGAGCAACCCCTGCCTGCCTGCCGAGGTCGAATACCAGGTCGTTGATGGTGTCCACCACCGCCCGCTTAAGCCTTCTAAGACCACCGCTTTTTTGGGCCCAGGCTATACGGCTGATGACATCGGCGCCGTAGCTTATCTGCCGGTTATAGTCCACCGCCTGGGCCAGAATCCGGCCACGGTTAAGGTCAAGCAGTTGACCGCGCACCGCGGTAGTGCCGATATCAAAGGCCAGCGAATAGCTCCTGGCCCTGGTATCCCCCGGCTCCACGTTTATCAACCTTGGTATAGAATCGCCATCTAACAAAACGGTAGCCGTAACCTGCCAGCCAGCACTGCGCAGCACTTTAGCCAGCCCGCTTACCACCTCAAAGTCCACCGAGATATTTTCCAGGCAGTACTGTTGCCGCAGTCCACGCAGCA
>DAOWLH010000097.1 GCA_030643515.1 Dehalococcoidia bacterium
AGATTCCGGTTGATGATGTCCAGGTAAAAGATATAATTGTCGTCAGGCCCGGCGAAAGGATACCGGTGGACGGCATTATCCGCCAGGGCTACTCCACCGTTGATGAGTCCATGATTACCGGAGAGAGCATCCCGGTGGAAAAAACCACCGGCAACGCCGTCATCGGCGCCACCATGAACAAGACGGGCAGCTTCCAGTTTGAAGCAACCAGGGTAGGCAAGGACACCACCCTGGCCCAGATAATCCGGCTGGTTGAGGAAGCCCAGGGGAGCAAGGCCCCCATCCAGCGCCTGGCCGATGTCGTTGCCAGCTACTTTGTACCGGCGGTAATCAGCATTGCCATTGTCACCTTTATAATCTGGTTCTTTATCGGGCCATCTCCGGCGTTTACCTTCGCCCTGCTCAACTTTGTCGCCGTGCTCATCATCTCCTGCCCCTGTGCGCTGGGACTGGCCACACCGACAGCCATAGTCGTCGGCACCGGCAAGGGAGCGGAGCACGGCATTTTGTTTCGTAACGCCGAATCACTGGAAAAGTGCCACCAGATAAGCACCGTCCTGCTGGATAAAACAGGTACCCTGACCATGGGCGAGCCCAGAGTAACCGATATTGTCACCACCAACTCTTCCCAGAATGAGGTGCTGCAACTGGCAGCCTCGGCAGAGAAGGGGTCGGAACACCCGCTGGGTGAGGCCATCGTCAATGAGGCCAAAGAGAGGAAGCTCAAGCTAACTCAGGCCGCCGAGTTCGACGTCATTCCCGGCCACGGTATTGAAGCCAGGGTGGCGGGAAAGAAACTGCTGCTGGGCGACCTCAGGCTGATTAAGGAAAGGGGGCTTTCAATAAACGGCCTGGACAAAGAGGCCGAACGTCTCTGGGCACAGGGTAAAACGGTAATGTTCCTCGGCCTGGAAGACCAGGTAACCGGCATCATTGCTCTGGCCGATACCCTTAAACCAAGCTCAAAAGAGGCGTTACAGAGGCTTCATCAGATGAGAATAGAGATGGTGATGATTACCGGCGACAACCGCCATACCGCCGAAGCGATTGCCCGGCAACTGGGCATCGACCGGGTGCTCTCCGAGGTGCTACCGGAGGACAAGGTCCAGCAGGTCAAGAAGCTGCAGCAGGAAGGCGGCGTGGTGGCCATGGTCGGTGACGGCATCAATGACGCCCCGGCCCTGGCTCAGGCCGATGTCGGTATCGCCATCGGCACCGGCACCGACGTCGCCGTAGAAGCCGGGGATATCACTCTCATCAGCGGCGACCTCTCCGGAATCGCTACCGCCGTTTCACTTTCCAAGCGCACCATGAGAACCATAAAGCAAAACCTCTTCTGGGCATTCGCCTATAACACTGCCCTTATTCCGGTGGCCGCCGGAGTTCTCTACCTCTCCTTCGGCCAGACCGGTGTCCCCCCAGGATTTCACTTCATCCTGGGTGATTTCGGTTTCCTCAACCCCATCATGGCAGCGGCAGCCATGGCGGCAAGCTCGCTTACCGTCGTCTCCAACTCGCTACGCCTCAGAGGGTTCAAGGCAGCTCAACCAGCTTCCTAAGGAGGACAAGCTATGAAAATAGAGCTTCTGTATTTTGACGGCTGTACCGCTTACCAGACCGCTCTCAAGCACCTGGAAGAGGTTATCCGAGAGAAAAAGCTGGACGCGCAGGTAGAGATGGTAAAGATAGAAAACGAGGGGCGGGCAGGAGAGAAACGCTTCCTTGGTTCGCCCAGCATCAAGATAAACGGACATGATATCGAGCCCGGCGCCCAACAAATCAGGGAGTTCTCCATGCGCTGCCGCCTGTACCTTGAGGGTGACCAGGTAAATGAATGGCCCGGCAAGGGATTGATACGCCGTGCCATAGAGCAGGCACTGCACCACAACGATTGAAGAGACTCATGAAAGATGATGGAGTAATAAGAAGCCCGGATACTGAAAGGGAAAACAGGGTACCGCCGGGGCAGAGCCTGACCAGCCAGTGGCCGGTACTCCACTACGGGAGCATCCCTAAAATGGATACCGCCGAGTGGACTTTTACTCTTTCCGGCCTGGTGGCGTCGGGGAAAGTGCTAAGCTACCAGGAGTTTACCGCGCTGGAGCAGGTGGTCGTCTTCTCCGATATTCACTGCGTTACCAGGTGGTCCAGGCTGGATAACCTGTGGCAGGGGTTGAGCTCCCGGGCAGTAACAGATTTGGTAAAAGTACTTTCCCAGGCCAAATTTGCCATTATTCACGCCGCCGGCGGCTTCACCACCAACCTTAAGATAGACGATTTCCTTCAGCCGGATGTCGTTTTCGCCTTAAAGCACGATGGTCAACCACTAAGCCCGGAACACGGCGCTCCGGTAAGGCTGGTAGTGCCCCGGCTGTATTTCTGGAAGAGCGCCAAGTGGGTTACCGGCGTAGAGTTTACCGCCGATGACAGGCCTGGCTTCTGGGAATCGGCCGGCTACCACAACCGCGGTGACCCATGGAAAGAAGAAAGATACAGCCGCTAACCACTGCACTAGGCAGTGCCCAATGCTCCCAGCCGCTGCAGGTAGCGATGCGCCTCAAGAGCTGCCTTAGCGCCCTCACCAGCGGCGACCACTATCTGTTTTTCGGGCACGTCGGTAACATCACCGGCAGCATATAGTCCGGGCACTCCGGTCTCGCAGGAGCGGTCTACCGGGATTTCGGCCAACTCGTTGAGTTCTACAATATCTTTGACCGGCTCCGAGTTGGGCACCATGCCAATCTCAATAAAGACCCCGGTAACATCCAGCTTTTTCACTTTACCGCTCTTCACGTCCTTTATTACCACGCCGGCGACAAAATCCTGACCATCAATCTCCTCCACCCGGTGCTCAAGGTAGATATCAAGGTTTTGTCCCCCCTTCAGCTGGGCAATAAGAACCGGGTCGCCTGTTAAAGCGGTTTGCGATACCAAATTCACATGCTCGGCAATATTCACTAAATCCAGAACTGCCTCCAGCGCAGAGTTGCCACCACCGACCACCGCTACCCTTTGCCCGGCAAAAATAGGGCCGTCACAGATGGCGCAGTAGCTCACCCCCCGACCAGTAAACTCGGCCTCCCCGGGCACATCTAGTTTTTTCGGTTTCTTACCGGCAGCAAAGACAACCGCCTTCGATAAGTATTTGACACCTTCCTCCGTTATTGCCCAAAAACCGTCACCAGACTTCTCAAGCCGGGTAACCCTGGGCCCGATTTTCTGTTCTATGGGATACTTGTTAATCTGAGCATTGAACTTATCGATTAGCTCCGGCCCCTCAATAAACTGGTAACCGAGGTAATTCTCGATACTCCGGGTGGTGTTTATCTGCCCACCAATATCAATGCTGACCAGCAGTGTCTTCAGCCGTTTTCTGGCGGTATAGACGGCCGCTGATAGCCCCGCGGGGCCGCCACCTACTATCATTACATCGTACACGGCTTAACCCTCTGCCAGCCATCTTATGCTCCGCTTAACAACCTGTCAAGACAGGGTGGCAGGGGGGCTCCCATATGCACCAGATGTGATAACTATTTAATCTTTTGCCGCTGTATTTAATGATTTTTTCACAGACAATCAGATACTATATAAGCACCATATGGTGGTCTTTGATTGTCGTTTTGTGTTCCACTTGCCGCATTGATAAAAGCAGGCAGCGTCTGAGGAGGCAGATAGTATGGCAAACAAGTCCGGCAGGATTATCCAGGCGCTAAAAATCGCTATCCAGATGGAAATTGATGGCAAAAGATACTATCTTAAACTAAGCCTTACCAGCTCCAGCGAGCCGGGGCGCCAGCTCTTCCGTACGCTGGCAAATGAAGAGGATACCCACCGGCGCAAGTTTGAGGAGATACACGAAGCTATCCGCCAGGAGAAAGGCTGGCCTAAAATCAGCTTTGAGCCAGACCGGGCTAATAAACTGGATACCATATTTGCCAGGGCAGCGCTTAAGATTGGCAGGCATGCGATAGCTCCCGCTACCGAGTTCGATGCCATCTCGACCGCCATGGATATGGAAAACAGGTCCTTTGATCTTTACTACAATCAAATACAGGCGGCGGATGACGATGTCGAGCGGGAATTTTATCGGGCACTGGCCGCTGAAGAAAGGGGGCACTACCTCTCCCTGCTGAACTACTACGAGTATCTCAAGGACCCGGTGGCATGGTTTGTCAGTCAGGAGCACCACTCTCTGGACGGTGGTTGAGCATGAAATCGCCAGTCCGGAGCACCCTTTGGTTTTAATTCTCGTTGCGCTATGTAAACATTTAGTGGTCACCGGCAAACTCTTTGAGCCAACCAGGGAATTATCAAAGGAGGTTAAACAATGATTTACCAGGCGAAAGATTTCAGCAGCTTAATCGGTATGGAAGGTTTCAGCAACACTCTCCTCGCCAACCACTTCACCCTGTACCAGGGCTACGTCACCAACACCAACAAGCTCATGGAGACGCTGGCCGCCATGCTAAAAGAAGAGAGCACGGGCACCCCGGAATACGCCGAGCTAAAGAGGCGGCTGGGCTTTGAATTCAACGGCATGCGGCTGCACGAGCTCTACTTCGGCAATCTGGGAGGCAAACAGGCACTGGACAAGGCAAGCGAGACGGCGAAGCGCATGGCCCGCGACTTTGGCAGCTATGAGAGCTGGGAGAGGGATTTCAAGGCAACGGGAATGATGAGGGGTATCGGCTGGACTATTCTATATCAGGACAACATAAACGGTAACCTCTTCAACCAGTGGATTAATGAGCACGAGGTGGGACATCCAGCCGGCTGCACCCCCGTTCTGGTCATGGATGTCTTTGAGCACGCCTTCATGATTGACTACGGGCTGAAGAGAGCCAGTTACATCGAAGCCTTCTTCAGCAAGATAGACTGGGGTACCGTTGACAGCAGGTGCTGTGCTGCTTAAAAGGTATTCCAGGTGCTACTACTATTGACAAGGCTCCTAGAATAGGTTATCCTTCCTATCAGCAAAACGAGGGGGTATCCTGATGCAAGGGTATTGTGTTAAATGTCGTACCAAGAGGGAAATACAGAACGCCACGCCGATAACCATGAAGAACGGCCGCCCGGCAACGCAGGGGGTTTGCCCGGTTTGCGGCACCAAGATGTTCAAGATCGGTAAGAGCTAGAGCCGGTAACTAGCTACCGGTTATAAATCAGTCTGCCCGCCCTTTAGCAGAGCGCACCAAAGGCTTCCCTGCTGTTTATCTTTCTATTGCGCCCTGTGCTGCCTGTCCATCCAGGCTAAAGACAGGTTCGGCACACTGGTTTTTCTATATACAGCCTGTATGAGCCGCCAGTTGATGCCATCATGAGTATAGCCAAACCGCCGGTAGAAGCCTCCACGGCCATCAAAAGACTTGAGACAGAATACCCGGACGCCAGAATAGCCCTGAGTTTTTCAAATCCCCTGGAGCTCCTGGTGGCTACTATTCTTTCTGCCCAGTGTACCGATGAAATGGTCAACAAGGTGACCTCAAGTTTATTCGCCAAATACCGCGCCACCCGGGACTATGCCAGCTCCAGCCTGGAGCAGTTTGAACAGGAGGTAAGGTCCACCGGTTTCTACCGTAACAAGGCCAAGCACATAATTGCTGCCGCCAAATTAATAGCGGCAAATTTCGGCGGCAATGTCCCCAGAACCATGGCAGAACTGACCACTCTTCCCGGCGTTGCCCGCAAGACAGCCAATATCGTCCTCTACAACGCCTATGGCGTCATTGAAGGCATAGCCGTGGACACCCATGTCAGGCGTGTTTCAAGGCGATTGGGGCTGACCCAGCAAAAAGACCCGGATAAGATTGAGAAAGACCTCATGGGGCAGATACCGAGGGACAGGGGGGGCTCCTTCCCCTACCTCCTTATCGAGCACGGCCGCACCGTCTGCACCGCCAGGAAACCCAAGTGCTACGTCTGCCCGCTCAACGATATCTGTCCTTCGGCCTTCCTGGTGTAGTTCGGGTGCCTCCCTCTAGCCACCAGGGTCGGGCGGGTTGAACAGCCGGCAGGCATTTTCACTCGTCTGCCGGGCAATCTCCTCAGGTGAGGCCCCGGTGATATCAGCCAGTACCCTGGCCGTCTCCCCCAGATAGGCCGGCTCATTTCGCTGCCCCCGTTTACTCTGCGGCGGCAGGAAGGGACTATCGGTTTCCAGAAGCAAGCGCTCCCTGGGCAGGCTGCGGACCAGCTCATGCAGATGGTCCCTGCCTGGATAGCCGATATAGGCACCAAATGAAAGAAAAAAGCCCATATCCAGATACTGACCGGCGGTGTCGCTGTCACCGCTGAAGCAGTGTGCCACTCCCCTCCCCCGGGGCGTATTGCCGGTATCAGCCCAACCGCGGAGAAGACGCAGCACCTCGCTATCCGCCTGGCGGCAGTGAATTATCACCGGCAATTTGAGTTCGGCAGCCAGTTCCAGTTGCCAGGCAAAGGCCGAAAGCTGTCCTTCCCGGGGTGACCGGTTTCGGTAGAAGTCAAGACCGATTTCGCCAACGGCGACCACCTTCGCCTGCCGGGCCAGTTCAGCCAGACGGGCCATGTCCGCCTTTCCCACCCCGGCAGACTCATGCGGATGAATACCCACCGCAGCCACCAGCCCGGTATGTTTCTCCGCCAGCTCAATAGCCCTCATGCTGGAATCAAGGTCGATGCCAACATTGACGATAGTGCTCACTCCCGAGTCCAACGCCCGGGCAATGACCTCATCCCGGTCTTCATCAAAATGAGGCATATAGAGATGGGCGTGGCTATCGGCCAGTGGAAATCTTGCTACCATATCTGGCCTATATACCGGCGGCCGCCCTGGCCAGCCCCATAAGAAAGGCCGGGGCAATACCAAAAGCCAGGATGCCCAGACTGGAAACGGCCAGCACCAGCTTCATAACTGGAGAGACAGGCACTCTGTCATCAGTAGCCGGCTCACCAAGCCACATCACCCTGATTACCCTAAAGTAGTAGTAGGCCGCCACCACGCTGTTGATCACGGCGATAATCACCAGCCACAGCAGGCCATTGGATACAGCTTCGCTGAAGATGTAGAACTTGGCTATAAAACCGATGGTCGGAGGCAGGCCGGCAAGGGAGATAAGGCCAAGCGTCAGGACTAAGGCCAGTAACGGAGACCGCTTTCCCATGCCGGCATAGTCCTTGATGAGATCACTGTTTAGCCTTCTGGAAATGGCGATAATGGCAATAAAAGCCGCCAGGTCGGCCAAAACAAAGGCGGCTACGTAAAAGAGAAGGCTGCTCTGTCCAACCTGGCTTGATGCCGCGGACAGGCCAACAATGGCCAGGCCAATCATTATGTAACCGGAGTGGGCGATGCTGGAGTAGGCCAGCATGCGCTTAATGTTGGATTGAACGAGAGCGGTAGCGTTGCCCAGTATCATGCCGAGGGCGCTGAGCACGGCGAACGTCATCCCCCAGTTCTGGCTTAAAAGCTCTGGCAGCCCAAAAGCAGTGAAGAAGACCCTAAGGATGACGGCAAACCCGGCTGCCTTGCTGGCCACCGACAGGAAAAGGGTTATCGGTGTCGGCGCTCCTTCATAAACATCAGGGGCCCACATCTGAAAAGGAACGGCGGCTATCTTGAAACCGAAGCCGGCCATCATCAGCACCATGCCCAGTACAAGCCCCGGGATGACCGTCATACCCTCTGGTGATAGACCCCCAATTACCCGTGCAATTTCCGTAAGTTGAGTCTGGCCGGTAAAACCAAAGGTGAGCGCCATACCGAAAAGCAACACCGCCGAGGCGACCCCGCCCAGCAGAACAAACTTCAACGAGGCTTCGGTCGACCTGCTGTCTCTCAGGAAGCCGACCAGAACATAAAAGGAGATGGCTGTCAACTCCAGGGAGATAAATATGGTAATCAAATCAGTAGCCGCCGCCATGAGCATCATGCCCAGTGTAGCCAGCAGCACCAGCGCCTGGTACTCGCCATGGAAGCGGGGGAATCTAGAGGCATAGTCCACCGAGGCCAGAATAACAAGGGCGGCAATGAACAAGAGCAGCACCTTGAAGAATAGAGCAAAACTATCAACAGCCAGCATACCGTTCCAGATAGCCTGAGGCTCACCGCCCCACATGGCCACGGTAAAGCCAAAAGCGGTGGCTATGCCGGCTATGCTGACCACTGTTAGCCAGGTCCTGCGCCTGAGAAAAAGGTCGAGCAGGATGACAGCCAGGGCGGTGCCGGCTATAATCAGCTCAGGTATAAACAGCTCCAGGTTCACCAGATTTCTCCTATCCTCCAAAAAGATTTGCTATGGGTGCAACGCCGGTCTTAAGCACATCGGTCAATATCGCCGGGTAGATACCTACTACAAAGATAACCACCACAAAGACAGCACAGTACGCCTTCTCCAGCTTACTAGCATCGGCAACCCCGCTAAACTTGTCCCGAGCAGACCCAAAGAAGACCCGCTGCACCAGCCAGAGGACGTAGGCGGCCGCCAGAATAACACCGATAAGGCAGATAGCCGTAAAAATCTGAACCCCCCAAACAGTATCGCTTGAAAAAGCGCCCAGAAAGACAGAGACCTCGGCGATAAAACCGCTGGTAGAGGGCACCGCCATGGCACCCAGCGAGCCGATGATGAATATGGCGGCTACAACCGGCATCTGCTTTGCCAGGCCGCCCATCTTACCAATGGTCCGCTCCCCGGTATTGTGCATCACTATACCGGCGACGGCAAATAGCAGCCCGGTGATAATGCCGTGGCTGAACATCTGCAAACCGGCCCCGGTTATACTCAGTTCGCCGAGGGCGAAGACGCCCAGCAGAACAAAGCCCATATGGCTGATACTGCTGTAGGCAATCAGCCTCTTTATATCGGTCTGCTTCAGTGTTACCGCGG
>DAOWLH010000003.1 GCA_030643515.1 Dehalococcoidia bacterium
AAGGTGACCTCGTCACGAAGAAAATCGATACTGTCAGCGGATAGCTTCTGCCATCGCTTG
Source organism: Dehalococcoidia bacterium (assembly GCA_030643515.1). Classification (GTDB taxonomy): domain Bacteria; phylum Chloroflexota; class Dehalococcoidia; order Dehalococcoidales; family DAOWLH01; genus DAOWLH01. Next base: position 61 of record DAOWLH010000003.1, read on the forward strand.
AGGATGTCCAACACCGAGTCCCGGCTGTTCTGCCCCAGTTTCAGCCGGGAATAAACCCGCGGCGCCATTTTCAAGTGCTCCACCAGCATTGCCGGCGTCCCTATAAGGGCCAGCGTCTGCCCCAGCGGCGCCGTATCCCAGATGATGGTCTGATACCGGCCACTCCTCTTCAGTTCCCTGATATAGTCGATCATGAATTCATCGCTTAAACCCGGTAGCATTGAGCTCATGAACTCAACAAAGACGTCGTAGTCAATGGAGACGATGGTAGAGAAGACAGAATAGACCTCCCGGCCAAACTTTCTGTCCCACATCTCTTCGACCTCTTTCAGGCCTAGCTCATTGACGAAGAGAGAATCCATAACCCGGATGGGCTTCTTTTTGTCCTGTACCTCAAAGATGTGGGCTAACGACGGCGTGGCATCGGTGGAGATGGCCAGTGTTTGCCTCCCCCGAGAAGAATAATGCAGCGCCGTAGTGGCGGCACAGGTAGTCTTACCGACGCCCCCCTTGCCGGCAAACATATAAATACCATCCCCGTTACGACTTTCTTCAATAGCCGCCATATGGGTCTCCCAATCTAGTGGCGTTGCTTCCGATGGGCAATCTTATCCGCCAGGCTGACCAGAGTCCGTACCGGCACCCCGGTAGCCCCCCTGGTCAGGTAGCGACTCTCCTTATCCGTCATGCTGGTGCCGGCGATATCAAGATGAAGCCACGGCGTTTTACCAACGAACTCGGCCAGAAACAGGGCGGCGGTAGTGGCTCCGGCTTCTCTTCCACCAACGTTCTTGATATCGGCGATGTCACTCTTGTTCTGCTCCTTGTAGTCATCATACATCGGCATCTGCCACATGAGCTCCCCGGTCTCGGCGCCAGCAGCGATAATCTGGTCTGCCAGCTCCTGATTACTGGTAAAGACACCGGTGCACACCTTGCCCAGCGCTATTTCGCAGGCCCCGGTGAGGGTGGCCACATCAACAATATGCCTGGCCTTGAGCTTGCTGGCATAGCCCAGGGCATCGGCCAGTATCATCCGTCCTTCGGCATCGGTGGAGATAACCTCGATGGTCTTGCCGGTGATGGCGGTCAGGACATCTCCCGGTTTCAGGGCGGAGCCACCGGGCAGGTTCTCCACCGCCGGTACTATGGCGGCTACATTCAGAGCCAAACCCAGCCGGGCGATGGCGGAGATGGCTGCCATAACCGCCGCCCCACCGGCCATATCCCCCTTCATCTCCTCCATATTATGTGATGGCTTGATAGAGATTCCGCCGGAATCGAAGGTTATCCCTTTGCCTACCAGAGCCAGGTCTACGCCTCTGGCAGCTTTCCCCTTGTAGTTGACAATGATGAACTTTGGTGGCTGGCAGCTCCCCTGGGCTACCCCCAGCAGCGCCCCCATGCCCAGCTTCTGCATGTCCTTCTTTTCCAGTATGCTGACCTCGAGGCTGTATTCTCTTGCCAGCTTATTGGCCACATCGGCCATGCTGGACGGGGTCATATAATTGGCCGGCTCATTGACCATATCGCGGGCCAGTACGGCCGCCTCGGCCAGAGCTCTGCCCCGCTTGACGCCTCTCTTCAGGAGAGCCATACCAGTCTTATCCGCTGACATCAATGACAGCTTATTAATCCTGCCAGGCTCATCCTCTTTCTCGGTTATGTGCCTGCGAAAGGAGTAGGTGCCCAGTAAAGCACCTTCGGTTGCCGCCTGCGCCGAACTCTCAGGTGTTATGTTAAGTCTTTCAGCACCCAGGGCTGCCACCCCCACATCTTCCACCTTCTTCTTCTGTAAAAAACGGCATCCCTCGGCGACTGCGCCCCGGACTTTATCCAGAGTGAACTCTTCTCTCTTGCCCAGGCCGACTATCACAACCCGTGCCGCCGGTATCCTTCCCAGACTATGTATGGCGGTGACCTCGCCTGGCTTGCCCCTGATTTCACCCTGGTTGATGAGCCGGGAAACGGCACCGCCGAGGGCTTTATCCAGAGCGGCGGTATCGTCCTGGGGTTTCTTGGCGCCCTCGAAAAGACCAACGACAACAGCGCCAGCTTCAACCCGGGTGATATCGCCGGTTATGACATTTATCTTCATGGCATTCTCCTTCCCTTCCGGCCTTATTTCTGCCTGTCCGCCTCCCGTATTATTCTGTCTATTACCGGGGCGATATCCCGCGAAGTATCGGCCACATAGTGCCTTCGCCCGATTATCTCCACCGAGTCCTTCATCTTCTGGTAGACCTCCCAGGAAGCGTCCGACCTCTCTTCTGCATTTGCCTGCCTGGCCTCCATTCTTTTCCTGACCACCTCCGGCGGCGCTTCAATCCGTGCCAGGATCAGCTTTACTCCCCGGCGGTCAGCGACGCTGTAGAAGTACCCGCGATAGCGCTCGGTCAGGTTGGTAGCATCCACGATGACGGAGATTCCTCCAGCCAACAGCCGGCCAACAAGCAGCCTGATTGCCCTAAACAGACGAGCGCTTTCGGCCTGACTGTAGCTCGGAGAGGAAAAAAGAACCTTGCGCAAGGCATCGCTCTCCAAGATAACGGACGGCAGCCTCTCAGCCAGCCGCCGGCAAAAGTAAGACTTCCCCGTTCCCGGCAGACCGCTGACCACCACCAGAACAGGCCGGGGCACCGCTTCAGGTAAGTATTCCAAAGGCTCGGCCAGCCTATCAGTATCAGAGACAAACAGGGCTTGTGTCACGGGTCTGATTATAAGACTTTTACCACTGTTTCGCTAGATGGCCAAAATGACCTAATTTACAGACCAGGCACTGGTTCTTCACCGTAGAAAGCAACGCCAACCACTCCCGGCCCGGTATGAACACCCATCACCGGCGTAAACTCGGTGATAAAAAGCTCAATACAGTTAAAGCGTGAGGCAATGTGGTCCCGAAGCACCTCTGCCTTCTCCATGACATCGGCATGCATCACGGCGACATGAACCGGCTGCTCCTTTTTCGTCTTCTTGGCCATCAGCTTCAAGATGCGCTTCATGGCACTATCTATACTGCGCGGAAGAGCCAGCGTGTGCGCCTGACCACCGTTAACGGAAAAGACTGGTTTGAACTTGAATATTGAGTTCACCAGAGCAGCCGCCTGGGGGACACGCCCTCCCTTGACCAGGTAATGCAGGGTATCCAGCGTAGCAAAGAGGTGCACACGGGGCATCAGCCCTTTTACCAGGGCAACCACCTTAGCCATACCCTGGCCGGCAGCTGACGCCCTGGCTGCTGCCAGCGCCACCAGTCCCTGACCGGCGGCAGCACTGGAGCAATCGAGTACTTCTATAGCCATACCGGGCATCCGAGCCAGTGCCATCCGCCTGGCCAGCAGAGCAGAGTCATGCATCCCGCTGAATCTGGATGATTCGGTGATACAGACAATGCCTCTGGCCCTCTTGCCCGCTCTAAAGTAGGCCTCCAGGTAGGGCTCAGGCAGGGAACCGGTTGTCGGCGGCTCCTTAGCCTGACGCTGCATGTCATAGAACTCCGCCGGGGTGATATCAATGCCATCCCGATAAACCCTGTCACCAAAGACAAGCCCTATCGGCACCAGCTCAATGCCATATTCCTCCACCTTATCTTTCGGGATGCAGGCAGTGGTATCGGTAATTATGGCTATTTTATCCGCCAAAGCGCTCCGCCACCTTCTTAAACATCAGCTTAAAGTTCATGGCTATCCCGGTCATTCTCCAACCGCCATCGCTAAATTAGGGCTAGTCTAGCAGATTTGACCTCAACTACCAAATTACGGCGCTTGGCCGCTTTCCCTATGATAAGACGGCGGCAACAAAAACAGCGGTAAACGGCACTATCCAACCAACGTACTTGACAATAGTGTCATTTCTGCCAAACTTTGGTACTATATTTGCATTTATAATGTAAAAGGGGTTGACAAATGTCTTTTTGATGCTATACTTCTCATAAGTAGCACTGGCCACCAGGCAAGTTGCCAGGTAAGTTCGGACACAAAAGGTTCTGGTCTTAAAATTAGGTACTCTATGATGCCAAAACCAACCCCTGTCAGGCCAACAGCCAGCTGAACCGGAAGGAATCCGGCAGAAATACCCACATCCCTAGGCCCATAATCAATAATACGCATCAAGACAACGACCGCAACCAGCAGGGGCAGGTAAATAATGGGATACCACCAGATCTGGGGCAGATCAGCCAGCGGCAAAGCCAGGCTGATAATTCTTATCAGGGGAACTACCGAAAGCGACAGAATAAGCTTCCCCTGAGAGTAGTTTTTTATCAGGGCTGAATCAATTATTATAGCCACCAATAGTATGGTATGAAAGACAATACCCAGCAGTGGCTGGGAGACAACGGTGACCACCTCAGCGGTGATAATGGCCAGTAGATAAATGAAAGCCCTTAACATCGCCTCTCATTCACATCAGGGGCACCTGGCTACGGCAATACCGAGATACTTCTCTGCCAGCTCCATGGCACAGAACTGGCCACACATGCTACAGGCCTCACCGGCAGTGGCACGTTTATCGTGGCCACTGCGGAAGCGTTTAGGGTCAAAGGATAGGCTGGCCTGCTTTTCCCAGTCAAGTCTCTTACGAGCCAGGGACATCTGCCGGTCGCGCTGGGCAGCCCCCTCCACCCCTTTGGCGATATCCCCGGCATGAGCAGCAATGCGTGACGCAATAACTCCTTGCCTGACATCCTCAGTATCGGGTATGGAGAGGTGTTCCGCCGGAGTAACATAGCACAGAAAATCTGTACCGGCGGCGGCGGCGATAGCACCTCCGATAGCGCCGGTGATATGGTCATAGCCGGCGGCGATATCGGTTACCAGCGGCCCCAGGACATAGAAGGGGGCGCCGTTACAGATAGCCTTCTCCAGCTGAACGTTGGCTTCAATCTGGTTTATGGGTAGATGCCCGGGCCCCTCGACCATCACCTGGACGCCAGCCTCACGAGACCGTTGAACCAGCTCGCCGAGAGTAATCAGTTCCTCGACCTGAGCGCGGTCGGTGGCATCGGCCAGACTACCCGGCCGCAAACCATCCCCCAGGCTCAGTGTTACATCATATCGCCTGGCTATCTCCAATAAGCGATCAAAGTGCTCGTAGAGAGGATTTTCACAATCGTTATGCAGCATCCAGGCCATGAGAAAAGAACCACCTCGAGAGACGACATCTGTTACCCTCTTCTGTCGCTTGAGCCTGGCAATAGCCTGTTGGGTTACGCCGCAGTGAACCGTTACAAAATCCACACCATCCCGGGCGTGTTCTTCTATGGCATTGAATAGTTCATCGGTGGTCATCTTGACTATGGTGCCGTGCCTGGTAACCGCCTCTACTCCTGCCTGATAGATGGGCACGCTACCAACCGGCAAAGGACTGGCTGCAATTATCGCCTGCCGAACAGCCTGTAAATCATCGCTTGTGGATAAGTCCATAACCGCATCGGCTTTGGCATCAATAGCCGCTTGAAGTTTTTCCAGTTCGGTGTCAATGTTGCCAAAGTCAGATGAGGTGCCGATGTTGGCGTTGACCTTGGTGGACAGACCCTTGCCGATGCCGCAGGGTGCAAGATTGGCATGGTTTACGTTGGCCGGAATGACTATCTCGCCCTTGGCCACGCCTTTCCTGATAGCCTCAGCGCCTATCCCCTCACGGCGGGCCACCTGCTCCATTTGCGGCGATGTTGTACCCTCTTTGGCTAGTTCTAACTGTGTCATCAATCTCCCCATAATAACAAAACCAAGGCTACAGGCTATCCCTGGACCCTGGTTTCTGTCCGCTTGCCTACGCTCGCATTACCGAGATCAGGTCATCAGGGTTGGCCCCAAAATCCTCTCAGCCTTCAAGCACCCCTAGCGGTCCCAAGCTCAAATATAGCACAGGCGTCGCTAAAAAGTAAAGTTCTGGCCTGGAATGCTATAATTGAACTGGAGATGACAGCATGAGCAATGGTATGGAGCACCTCAGAGCGGGCGCAGCCAAACTGGGACTGCGGCTGACTTCAAAGCAGCTCCGGCAGTTCCATAGCTACTACCAGGAACTCGTAAGCTGGAACCAGAGAATCAACCTGACCTCAATAACCGGCTTTAGAGATGTCCAGATAAAGCACTTCCTGGATTCCCTTACAGTAATCAAGGCTTTTAAGCAGCCAGATGGCAAGCAACTACGGGTTATTGACATCGGCACCGGCGCCGGCTTCCCCGGGCTGCCCGTAAAAATCGCCCTGCCCGATATAGCGCTGGTTCTGCTTGAAGCCACCGCTAAGAAAACAGCCTTCCTGCGCCATCTCGCAGCAGAGCTTGGACTGGAGGATGTCGATATTGTCGCCGGGCGGGCTGAAGATATTGCCCACCAGGAGCAATACCGCGAAAAGTTTGACATTGTCCTCTCCCGGGCGGTGGCCCCATTGGCTACCCTGGCCGAACTCGCTCTTCCTCTTTGCATCGTCGGTGGCCGTTTGATTGCCCAGAAGAAGGGGGCGATTGACCGGGAAATAGCCAGGGCAGGCCGGGCAATTAACCTGCTGGGCGGTAACCAGCCGGAGATAGAAAGAATTGAGCTGGCCGAGCTTGGTGACGAACGCTATCTGGTAATAATCGAGAAAATAGCACCCTCACCACAAAAGTACCCCAGGCGGCCGGGGATGCCGGCCAGGAGGCCGATTGTTTGATTGCCAAATGAGCGCCAGGGTAGTAAAATAAGAGCACAAAACGACGGAGAAAAAAACATGGAAACTGGTACCTGGAAAGTAAAGGCCGGGCTCGCCCAGATGCTCAAGGGCGGTGTGATAATGGACATTATCAACGCCGAGCAGGCCAGAATCGCCGAGGCGGCCGGCGCCTGTGCAGTTATGGCGCTGGAGAGGGTACCTTCGGATATCCGGGCTACCGGTGGCGTCGCCCGCATGGCCGACCCCAGCGTAGTCGAAGAGGTTATCAGGGCGGTATCAATACCGGTGATGGCCAAGTGCCGCATCGGCCACTTCACCGAAGCCAGGGTGCTCGAGGCCATCGGAGTTGATTTTATCGACGAGTCCGAGGTACTCACCCCGGCCGATGAGGCCCATCACGTCTGGAAGCACGACTTCAAGGTCCCCTTCGTCTGCGGCTGCCGCAACCTGGGTGAAGCCCTGAGGCGCATCGCCGAGGGGGCCGCCATGATTCGCACCAAGGGCGAGGCCGGCACCGGTAATGTCGTCGAGGCCGTCAGGCACATGAGGGCTGTTATGGACGGCATCCGCAAGCTGACTAGTGCCCCGGAGGAGGAGCTTGTGACCATAGCCAAGGAGATGTCCGCCCCCCTTGAACTGGCAAGAGAGTTACACCGGACGGGCAAGCTACCGGTGGTCAACTTCGCTGCCGGTGGTATCGCCACCCCGGCCGACGCCGCCCTGATGATGCACCTGGGTGCCGAGGGTGTCTTTGTCGGCTCCGGCATCTTTAAAGCCCAGAACCCCGAAGCCAGGGCCAAGGCCATCGTCAAGGCGACCACCCACTATCAGAACCCGCAAATAATAGCCGAGGTCAGCAAAAACCTGGGCGAGGCCATGCCCGGGCTGGATATAAAGGAAATCCCACCAGAGCAACTTCTGGCATCCAGAGGATGGTAGGCCGGGAACCAGCCACCGGTTGCTGCACGCCACCAAAGGCAACACCTGATGCATAGAGT
>DAOWLH010000024.1 GCA_030643515.1 Dehalococcoidia bacterium
CGGGTGGCTACCAACCGGGGTTATACCACACCTGACGGTGAGCGCAAGCAGGAAACTGACTGGTTTACCGTGGTTTCCTGGAACAAACTGGCGGAGCAATGCAATCAATTTCTTAACAAGGGACGGCTTGTCTATGTCGAAGGGCGCTTGCACAACCGCAGCTGGGAAGGACAGGACGGGCAAAAGCGTTACCGCACCGAGATAATAGCCAGCAGGGTAACTTTCCTCGATAGGCAGGCGGCGGCGCCTTTGCCTGAAGAAAAAGCGGATGAAACTGAAGCCGATGTTGAGGAGTTTAGCCCCGATGATATCCCGGATTAGATGGTCGTCGGAGAGTAATTTAAACAGGAGAGCTGAGTAGTGGCGGCACGGGTAACTAGAAATACTAAGGGCAGGACAGGCAGGTGGGGTGGCGGCAGGTACGCACCCAGGCGCAAGGTCTGTTATTTCTGTAGCAATCATATAAAGGAGATAGGCTACAAAGACATCCCGGTTCTTGTTAAATATATATCGGACCGAGCTAAGATTGAGCCACGCCGTCGGACGGGCACCTGTGCCAGGCATCAGCGTGCTTTAGCGCTGGCGATTAAGCGAGCGCGACACCTTGTGTTGCTGCCGTTTGCACCGGAGCACATTCATAGAGTGGGGAAGGTTTCCATAGACGTTCCCGTGCCTAAAATTGAGCCTAAGCCACCGGAGGATACCGCTGCTGAGGCGGTTGGGGAGACGGCTTAATATATTTGGGGAAACTTGGTGTTCGGGTAATTCCCGGCACTGGTTATCTTCCGGTTAATTTATTGCCTCTGACCGTTGTCCAAGAGGCGATTAAGCTGTGAAATTGATTTATTTTGCTCTGTTTAAGGAGTTGAAGTGCCTAAAAGGACTTATCAGCCGAAGAAGATTCCGAGGAAACGAGAGCATGGTTTTCTGGCCCGCATGAGTACCCGGGGTGGCCGGGCCGTATTAAAGTCGAGGCGGCTCAAAGGCCGCAAGCGCTTGGTCGTGGTCTGAAGTGCCGTAGCAGCGGCCTTTTTGTGAATTTACTTATCGCTTATCTCCCCCTTGGTAAACTTTCCCAGCCTTGATAATTGGCTCGGTTGCGAGTAAAATGAGTGATAATGAAGGGGGAGCAGTACCTTAGCAAACCGTGGCAATATGGTCTGGTCCATAGTCGGGGCCGGTCATATCCGGGCAATATGGTAGTACTGAGGGTGTTGCCCAACGGGCTTGAATTGTCCCGGTATGGCTTTGTCGTCAGCCGGAGAGTGGGCAAGGCGGTGGTGAGAAACAAGGTCAAGCGGCTGTTTCGTGAAATCCTGCGCCAGGCACCACTTAAGCCGGGCCGGGATATTGTTATTATTGCTCGTCCCCGGGCAGCCGGGGCCGGTTTTGCTGACCTGGAGAAGCTGATACTGAGCCTGCTATCCCGGGCGCAGTTGCTTATGGAGAATTATGAAGAGTCTTGCATTAGGACTAATTAGGCTTTATCAGAAGACAATATCACAGGTTTTACCATCTTCCTGTCGTTTTACCCCGACCTGCTCTCAATATACCTATCAGTCTATCAAGAAGTTTGGCGTTTTAAGGGGGGTATGGTTGGGTGCAAAGCGGCTGGCCCGCTGTCATCCCTTTCATGCGGGTGGCTATGACCCGGTGCCCGATAATTCGGGCCGGTGCTAAAGATTATGACGTTTAGATATAGAAGTTTAGTTTCCAGCAAGATGTGGCTGCTGCTCGTTATACTGGTTAGCGGGCTGATTATCTCCGGATGTGTCGGCTTTGGCGTGAGCCAGGGGGGCTGGTCGGGGGTGGTGGCCACGGGTGACCGGCTTTACTTTGGCTCAAGCGAGGGTGCGCTGGTAGCCCTGAATAGCTCGGGCGGTAGCCGCCTGTGGGAAGTTCCATTTGAGACCTCGGGGGGTGGCGGTCTTGGCTGTGCCGTGGGGAGCTCGACGGTGACTATCTACGGCAGTCCGGCGGTGGACGAGGAACTTGTCTTTGTCAGTAGTTTTGACGGCAAGGTTCGTGCCATTAATGCTGAGTCTGGTGCACCAAGGTGGGTCTATCCCCGTGAAGGCGTTCTCCATTCAATCATTTCTGGCCCGCTGGTAGATCAGGAAAAGGTCTATATCACCACCACTGGCGGAGATGTACTTGCGCTGGATGCAGCTACCGGTGACCTGCTGTGGCAGTTTGAAAACAAGGGTGAAATCTGGGCAAAGCCGGTGATTAGCGGCGATACCCTGTTCATCAGTGTTTTTGATAAAAAGCTCTATGCGCTGGATGCCAACACCGGTGAGGAGAAGTGGGCTCAACCATTCGAGACTCAGGGGCCGGTTGTGGCACCTCCCCTGGTATATAATGGTACTCTCTATGTCGCTTCTTTTGACCGGCACATCTATGCCCTGGAGATTGACAGCGGCCAGTTGAAGTGGCAGTATCCGGCAGCCGATGGCACTGAGAACGCACCGCGCCAGTGGTTCTGGGCCAGCCCGGTAGCTTATGAGGATACCATCTACGCTGCCAACATGGACGGCCAGGTCTACGCTATTGATGCCGGAAGCGGAACACTGGTCACCACCTTTGACCTTGAGGACGCCATTTCGTCAACGCCGGTCATAGCCGACGGACTGGTTATTGTCGCCACCGAGGAAGGCACGATATATTCAATTGATACCAGCAGCAACAGTCTGTTACAACTGCGTATCATAACAGGTACCATCAAGGCATCGCTTACCTATAGCGGGGGCGTTGTCTATATCCACGCCCTTGAAGATGAGGTTATTTACGCCTTGAATCCCCAGACAGGGTTAATCATCTGGGACGTGCCCATTAATTAGCCGGAGAGGTAGTATTTAGTTGGATATTGGAGCTATTTGGGACCTGATTATTCTCCAACCCGTGATTAACAGCATTATTGCGCTGTCCAGTTTCCTATTAAGTAACTTCGGGCTGGCCATCATAGCCCTGACAATTGTTGTCCGCGGGTTGATGTACCCCCTGACCATAAAGCAGCTCCACGCCACCAAGGCCATGAAGGACATGCAGCCCAAGATTGCCGAGCTCCAGAAGAAACACGGTAAAGACAAGCAAAAGCTGGCCCAGGAGCAGATGAAGCTCTACAAGGAGTCCGGGGTCAGCCCTGCCGGCTGCCTGGTGCCGATGCTCATCCAGATGCCCATCTGGATAGCCCTGTATCAAGCCATTATCCGTGTTCTGGCCATAAACCCGGAGAATTTCCTGAACCTCTCCCGTTATCTTTATGACTGGCCGGTAGTGTACTCGGCACTGCCTTTGAACAACCAGTTCCTGTGGATGAACCTGGCGGTGCCGGACTTTTTCCTGGCTATCCTTGTCGGCCTATCAATGTGGGCACAGCAGAAGATGATAACCTCGACACCAACTGACCCCAAGCAGCAGGCGCAGGGTCGCACTATGCAGGTAATGTTACCGCTTATGTTTACCTTTTTGTCGCTGACTTTCCCCAGCGGCCTGGCGCTATACTGGTTGACTACCAATATAATCACTGTTGTAATACAGTATTTTGTAACCGGCTGGGGAGGCTTGCTGCCGGCAAGAAGCAGGAAGGCACCGGAACGGGACAAAAAACTGAAGAAACGTATCACTGAAGTGGAGCAGCCATCAGCTGAAATTACCGCTCCGGCGGCTGACATTATAGAACAGGGGGAAGAGGCCGAAGATGAAAGAAGTGGAGATGAACGCCAAGACCGTGGAAGAAGCTATCCAGCTGGCCTTAGAAAAATTAAGCGCCAGCCGAGAAGAGGTAGAAGTAGACGTTCTAAGCGAAGGTAAGAGCGGCCTACTGGGGCTCGGTGCCGAGGAGGCTATTGTTCGGGTAAAGCTTGCGGCCGTGACTCATTCTGAAGAGGCTGCCGAAACCACGGGGGAAAGTGATGTCGTTGGCATCACACAGGATATCCTGGAGACGATGCTATCCAGGATGGGAGTGTCCGCCTCCGTTACCTACCAGAATGACGCCGTTGTTCAGGAAAGTGAGAGAGATACGCCACCGTTCCTCTTTGATATTGAAGGTGATGAACTGGGGATTCTCATCGGGCGGCGGGGACAGACTTTGGCCAGCTTCCAGTACATTGTTCGCCTCATGGCATCCCATCAGGTTGAAGCACCAGCTATCATAGTTGTTGATATCAACGGCTACAAGCAGCGCCGCTATCAATCACTGAAAGAGCTGGCCAGCCGTATGGCGGAACAGGTGGTGGCTCATAAAAGGGAGTTTGCATTGGAACCCATGCCGGCCTACGAGAGACGTATCATCCACCTTGCTCTGGCCGACCATCCGGAAGTCATCACCGAAAGTACCGGCATCGGCGAAGCCCGAAAGGTAGTAATCTCGCCTAGATAACATCGGGGCCGGGGTTTGCTTACTTCGGCTGTTTGTGGTAGTCTTGTCTTTAAATAAACCATAAAGGGCAATGACGGAGAAGAGTAAGGGCACAGGCGGGCAACAAGCGAACCTGGTTTGGTGAGAGCAGGTTTGCCCCTCCCCTGAAAATCACTCCCGAGCCGCCAACCGAACGGTGTAAAAACCCAGTAGACTTGGCCGGATGTCATTCGTTATCGTGACAGGGCATGGATGTGCCTGGTAAGTGCCCCCGAAGCTAAGGTGGGGGAAGCGGGGTGGTACCGCGGGTAGATATTTCCCGTCCCTGAGGGCGGGATATTGTTTTAAAGGGGATTTTGCTATGTTTCGGCCGGTAAACAGCAGGGTAGATTTCGCCAAGGTTGAGGAGGAGATACTCAAATTCTGGCGCCAGAACGATATCTTCCGGCGGAGTATTGATGCCCGCAAGGCGGGCCCGCGCTTTGTTCTCTATGAAGGGCCACCGACGGCCAACGGCAGCCCGGGAATACACCACGTGCTGTCCCGTATCTTCAAGGATATTATCCCCCGCTACAAAGCGATGAAGGGTTACCATACGCCGCGTATCGCCGGCTGGGACACCCACGGACTGCCGGTGGAGCTGGAGGTGGAGAAAGAGCTGGGACTGGCTACCAAGGCTGATATTGAAAACTACGGTATTGACCGCTTCAATGCCAAATGCCGGGAGAGCGTCTTTCGTTATCTGGAAGAATGGAACGCCATGACCGAGCGCATCGCCTTCTGGCTTGACCTGGAGCACCCCTATATCACCATGGACAATACGTATATCGAGTCCTGCTGGTGGGCGATAAAGCAGATGTGGGATAA
>DAOWLH010000008.1 GCA_030643515.1 Dehalococcoidia bacterium
CATCCCGGGTGAGGCAGAAGGTGTTCTTCAGTTCGGCGCCGCAGGCCAGGATTTGCTTTGATTTATAGGGAAGGCGGATGGGGTAGGGGGCATAACCCCGGGCCCTCCTCACCAGGAGGGGTTTATCGGCCACCACCATGGCAACGCTGTCGTCATATCTGGCATAGATGTCACGGTTGTGCCACAAGAAGTAGTCGGCGATGGCGCCCAGCCTACCGAGCGCCTCATTATTATCCTTGGCTATCGGTTCCTCACTCAGGTTACCGCTGGTCATCACCAGCGGCAGTCCGGTCTCCCGGAGCAGTACATGGTGAAGCGGCGTATAGGGCAGCATAATGCCCTGGTATTTAAGGCCGGGAGCTACCAGTGGTGACAGGCTGGAGCCCTCCCGCCCCTCAAGGAGCACTATCGGGCTTTGTGGCGAGGATAGCAGTGCGGCTTCTTCGGCTGAAACCCGGCAGTGCCGCTTCGCCTCCTCGAGGGTGGCCACCATCACCGCCAGTGGTTTTGCCGGCCGTCTCTTCCGTTTTCTTAGCTGTTCTACCGCCCGGTCGCTGGTGGCATCACAGGCCAGCAGGAAGCCCCCCAGCCCCTTTATGGCTACGATGTTACCCTTGCGGAGCAATCGGATGGTGGCGGTTAGGACATCATCAGCGGGCACCCTTTTGCCCTGGCGGTCAACCAGCTCCAGGCTCGGCCCGAAGACCGGGCAGGCGTTGGGCTGAGCATGAAAGCGACGGTCCTCGGGGTCGTCATACTCCTGCTGGCACCGGGGGCACATCTGGAATTGTCGCATGGTCGTCAGTGGCCGGTCATAGGGGATATCTTCGATTATGGTAAAACGCGGCCCGCAGTTGGTGCAATTGGTAAATGGATAGCGGTGGCGCCTGTCCCTGGGGTCAAGAGTCTCATCGAGACAGGGCCGGCAGGTGGCGATATCCGGGGAGACGAGCTGATATTCACCCGTCTCCGGCTGGCTCTGTCTAATCTCAAAGCTCTGGTAACCGGCAGCGGGAAGTGTGCTGGTATCCATGTGCTCGATGTGCGCCATGGGGGGAGGCTGGCTCTTTAAGCAGTCGAGAAAAGACTCCAGCGCCTCTTCTTCGCCCTCAAGCTCGATCTGAACACAGCCCGAGGTGTTGCGCACCCATCCTTTGAGGCCCCTTTTCCTGGCCAGTTGATAGACAAATGGCCGGAAACCGACCCCCTGGACGATGCCACGCACCTCCACTGAAATCCGTTGCACTGTTTTGGTCAGGCTCACCCGTAAACTCCTTAGCTTCTTAGTTTGCCCGGTCAGCTTGACTTCTCAACTTCTGTAAGGGCCAGGTTAACAATGTTGTCGGCGGCCTTTTTCACCCTTCGGGATAATCCCAGCCCGAAGGAGATATCCGCCGGTTGACAGCCAAATATGACCACTTCTCCGGGATAGTTATCAAGCAGGGCTGCCGTAGCCAGTATTCTCTCCAGGTCGCTCTCATGCAGGCTGACGGCAAAGGAACTTAATGAGGGGCTTTCCAGCAGGTCTTCCCGGCCAAGCCTTATCCGGTACATTTCCCCCGGTGCTTTGCCGGCGTCTATGGCATCGATGAAGATAACCTTGTCGTAATCACCGATTTCCAGGGCGCACTTGAAACCGGATGTACCGAAATCAATCAGGCAAACACTGCCGGGCAGGTCGTGCTTTTCCAGCTCCTCGACGACATAAGGCCCAAGCCCGTCATCCCGCTTCAGCTTGTTACCCAGGCCGCAGACTAGTATCTTGGTCAAGGTGTTTTTCCCTGGCTGCTTGCTGGCAAGCAGCCAGGGGTATCCTTATATTTAATGCTTGTGGGGTTTATCATGCTGATGGACAAACTCGTCGGCGTGTATGTGCTCCATCTTCTGGGCCGCCAGTTTCTTGCCATCAGGGCGATAGACATGCACCGTGCACGCCAGACACGGGTCAAAGCTCCTGACTGTCCGCACCACATCAATGCCATCCAGCTTCCCGTTGGACGGTTGCTCCGTAATCGGGGTATCGATTATCGCCTGCTCGTAGGGGCCGGGGCGCCCCTGGGAATCGCGTGGTGATACATTCCAGCAGGTGGGTGTGATTATCTGGTAGCGGTGTATCTTGCCGCCGCGCATCACTACCCAGTGAGCCACCGCTCCTCTCATCGCTTCAGTCATGCCGACACCAATACCATTCTTGGGCCGCTTGTACCTGTTCCATATCTTGGTCTGGCCCTTGTTGATCAGATCCACGCCGGCAACAAAGGTCTTGTAGGCCTGGTAGGCGGAAAGAGCATGGAAATAGGCGCGTGCCCTGACTCGCTCCAGGGTATTAACGGTCTTGGGAATCTTCCATTCCATGGTCATTTCCCCGGGAACTCTGTAGCCGACAACTGTACCTGCTGGAAGGGTAAATTTAACACTGGAGCCGGTGGATTCGGGTGATTTCAGGGATACGGCGTTTATCCACATTCGCGCTAGAGGCCCGGCCTCAAGAACGTGAGTCTTGTTATCCACCCGGTACTTCCAGTCGTGCCATCGCGGCGTCTTTGACCAGGTGTACTTACCCTCCCAGTCCTTCTCCTTGCCCGGCCGGGCGGGTGTTTCCTCGTTCCAGGGGTGGTCCTTACTCAACCGGTTGCCCAGCGGGTCCCTGGGTATCTCGGCCATCTTGGTCTCATCATAGTAGGAATGGGTGACAAACTCATTGATACC
>DAOWLH010000080.1 GCA_030643515.1 Dehalococcoidia bacterium
GATAGCCACCTCAAGCGCCAGTGGCAAGAGCCTTTGCTACAACCTGCCGGTGCTGGAGGCACTCTTGAACGAACCCTCAAGCTGCGCCCTCTATCTCTTTCCCACCAAGGCACTGGCCCAGGACCAGCTACGCTCATTGAGACAGCTCTGCAGCCCCCTCCTGCCCGGCTACGAGCAACTGGCTACCTTCGACGGCGATACGCCACCGGCCGAGCGCCCCGGGATAAGGAAGCGCGCACGGATAATCCTGACCAATCCAGACATGCTCCATATGGGCATACTGCCCAACCACCGGTCCTGGTCACGGCTGCTGCGCCATCTGAAATACATCGTTGTTGACGAGGCACACAGCTACCGCGGCGTCTTTGGTTCCCACGTAGCCTGTGTTTTACGCCGCCTGCGCCGTCTGTGTCGGATATACGGCTCCAACCCCCAGTTCATCTGCTGCTCGGCGACCATAAATAACCCCGGCGAGCACGCCAGAAGGCTGGCCGGCCTACCCTTCACCGTGGTTGACAGCGACGGCGCCCCACGCGGGAGCAAGGACTTCGTCTTCTGGAACCCGCCCTTTATTGACCGGGCCAAAAGCATCCGGCACAGCGCCAATAGTGAGGCTGCCGGTCTCTTCAGCCAACTGGTCGGCGACGACATCCGCACCATCGCCTTTACCCGCACCCGCCGCCTGACCGAGCTGGTAGCCAACTACTCGCGACAGCGACTGGCCGAGCAGAGCCCGGAGCTCGCCCACAGGATAAAGGCCTACCGGGCGGGCTATCTACCGGAGCAGCGGCGACAGATAGAGCAGGAGCTGTTCAGCGGCCAGCTTACCGGCGTGGTAGCCACCAACGCCCTGGAGCTTGGAATAGACATCGGCGACCTGGAGGCAACGGTTCTTACCGGCTATCCGGGGACTATTGCCAGCACCTGGCAGCAGGCGGGGCGAAGCGGCCGGGGAGAAGGAAGGTCTCTTAGTATCCTGGTAGCACTGGATAACCCTCTGGACCAGTACTTCATGCGCCACCCCGATACCTTCTTCCACAAGAGCTTTGAGAACGCCCTGGTTAACCCGGAAAACCCCTATATTCTGAAAGCCCACCTTCTATGCGCCGCCTGGGAATCACCGCTATCAGATGCCGACGAAGCCTTCTTCGGCCCGAGCCTGAGCCGGGAAAGACAAGACCTGGAAAAACAGGGCCTCCTCCGGGAGCGCCGCCACCACTGGTACCTATCGCCGTCAGTAGATTATCCCGCCCAGGAAGTCAACATCCGGGCCACCTCCGGAGAGAATATAGCCCTCATTGACAGCTCAACCAACTCACTGCTGGAAACAGTAGACAGCGGAGTCGCCCTCTTCCAGGTTCACCCGGGAGCCATCTATTTGCACCAGGGAGAGCCCTATCTGGTGACCGAGCTTGACCTGGTCGGCCATACGGCCACTGCCCGGCCGACCTCGGTTAACTACTATACCGTGTCCAAGGACATCACCGAGCTGCGTATTCTGAAGGAAAGCTCAAGAAAGAAATACGGCCCGGTAGAAGTATGCCTGGGCCATGTCGAGGTCACCACCACTGTTGTCGGTTTTAAGAAAAAGGCACAGTTTACCGAGGAAATAATCGGGGAGGAACCCCTGGACCTTCCGCCACAGCACTTCCCCACCGTTGCCCTCTGGTTCGATGTGCCCGCCAAAATCATCAACAGTGTGAACAAAGCCCAGCTCGACATGGCTGGCGGCCTGCACGCCGCCGAACACGCCGCCATCGCCATCTTGCCCCTGTTCGCCATGTGCGACCGCAACGACATCGGCGGAGTGTCCACCCCCCTCCACACAGATACCGGCAAGGCCCAGATATTCATCTATGATGCCTGTCCCGGCGGTGTCGGCATCAGCGAAAAGGGATTTGACTTGGTCACCGAATTATGGCAATCTACACTCAGGGTGATTGCCGAGTGCCCCTGTCACCAGGGCTGTCCCAGTTGCGTCCAATCACCCAAGTGTGGCAACAACAACGAGCCACTGGATAAAAAAGCCGCTCAAATGATTCTTGCAGGTTTGCTTGCCAGTGCCACAGGTAACAGTAAGAAAACAACAATGTCAGCATAATTGGAGAAGAGATGATTGAGGTAAATATTGACCCGGTAGCCTTTGTTATCGGCACGTTAGAGATCAGGTGGTACGGCATCATGATTGCCCTTGGTATTCTGGTGCTGGTCCTGTGGGCGCTATGGCAGGTGAGAAAGGACCCCTACCTAACCCCCAGCACTATTATAACTCTGGCTATAGTGGGCATACCCTCAGCCATCATTTTCGCCCGCCTGCTGCACGTTATAGACCAGTGGGAACACTACTCAATCAACCCGGGCCAGATAATCGGCGGTGAGGGCTTAAGCATCTACGGCGCTATTCTGGGCGCTGTGCTGGGCACCTGGATATATAGTAAGTTCAGACCATTCAAATACGGCTACGGTGCTGACCTGGTGGCGCCAGGCATCATGCTGGCTCAGGCTATCGGCCGGGTCGGCTGCTTTATCAACGGCTGCTGCCCCGGGGCCGATGCACCCACCTCACTTCCCTGGGGCGTCGTCTATCTCAATCCCGAGTGTGCCGCTTTCGGAAGAGCAACTCATCCAACCGTGGTCTACGAAATGATCTTCCTCCTGCTGCTTTTCGGGGTAGCCATGCTGCTCAAGGGCAGGCTCAAGCCGAATGGTTCCCTGTTCCTGGTCTATCTTGGCAGCTACTCGCTGTGGCGCGTGGGCATCGGCTTTCTCCGGGTAAATGACCCCTTCCTCTTCGGCCTGCACCAGGCCCAGGTGATTGGCATTGTGGTAGCAACCATTGCTATCTTCCTGCTTATCTACCGCCGGGTGCGATGGGTTAAACCCGGCCAGTCGCCGGATGAAAGGTAAAAGTTACCGTGGAATGGCCAACCATCATTGGCGGCATCGTGGCACTACTTACCGCTGTAGTTCTGCCGCTAGCCCTGAGAAAAAAGAAAAGGGAAAGCGGGCAGAAGACAGAGGAGCTCCTAAACCACCTCCAAAAGATGGGGCTCAGGGCAACCCGCCTGGAAGATGATAGCCCGGCGGCTAAGGCAGGAATCAACCGCTCCTGGGGGCAGAAAACAGAGGGTATCATCCA
>DAOWLH010000066.1 GCA_030643515.1 Dehalococcoidia bacterium
ACCGTCATCGGCGTGTTGGAGTAGCGGCCGCCCTGCTGCTTCACGTAACCGATAGCTTCCAGGGCATTGAGCAGTAACTGAATGCCCCGCTCGCTGGCTTTCAACCGGTGGGCGACCTCCGCGGCTGTCAACGGCCCGCTGTTCAAGCTCTCAAAGATGTCCAGTTTGAGGGCTACGGAAACCGCCTTGAAGGCCATCCCTCCAAGCAGATCCAAAAAGGGGCCAGGCCCCTGGTTGAGTTTGAGCAGAATCATACGTTCCATGAAGTTGGGCGTAACAGGCATTTTGCTTTTCTCCTTTCTCCAAAAGGGATGTCAACTCACACGGCACATAACTAATTATTAATACTGCTTGCTAAAAGCCAGTCTCTCCCTGGTAGGTTTGGTTAAACCAATAGTCGCTCTCTGTCTTAGTGACATAGCTGACTTTTCGTGTAAATTAGTGCCAGTTAATAGGTTATTCCATATGAAATAATATGTGAGCTTAGATGGTAGATATGCATATTGTATGTCAGCAAATGTACGAATATCGCGTAGGAATATTCGTATTTACTACAATCTGCCAACTAAGTAGGAAGGGCCGTGGGGCTAGGTTTACATAAAATGTACAGACGAAAATGAAACTTCAAGCATTGGCCAAACTAGTAATTATAGAATAAGGGACGGAGTATAATGCCCTCTATAATGGATGTCAAGCTGACCTACCGCCGACTATGATGCAGACTTAGGCTGCCTAGCTCCACTCGCTGCCCTCTCGGGGCCAGACCCGGGACATTTCCTTGACCAGCAACTGGTGTTCCGGATTCTTTAAATCGGGGTCGTGGGCAAAGAGCCTCTCGGCCTCGCCTCGAGCCATCTCCAGCAGGGCGACATCGGACATCCTGGCCATGCGCAGGTCGGGCAGACCGCTCTGCCTGGTGCCGAAGAATTCTCCGGGCCCTCTCATTTTCAGGTCTTCATCGGCTAGCTCGAACCCGTCTTGGACCCGTTCGATGATATCCAGCCGCTCCCGCCCTATCTGGGAGGGATTTTCGGCCAGCAGCAGGCAGTAGCTCTGTTCCTGCCCCCGCCCTACCCGGCCGCGGAACTGGTGAAGCTGGGACAGGCCGAAGCGGTCGGCGCTCTCTATCAGCATGACAGTGGCGTTGGGTATATCTATACCGACCTCAACTACCGGGGTCGATACCAGGATATCCAGTTTGGTGGAGCGGAATCGTCCCATTACCTCGTCCTTTTCTGCCGCCGACATACGTCCGTGCAACAAGCCCAGCTTCAGTTGGGGGAAGATTTGTTGAGACAGGTGTTCAAATTCGGCAACGGCAGCCCGTGCCTGCACCGCATCCGACTCTTCTATCAGCGGGCAGATGATAAAGGCCTGCCGTTTGGCGGCTACCTGGCGCTGCAGAAAATTATAGGCACTTTCCCTCTGTGTCGGCTTGAGCCATCTGGTTTTTATCTCTTGCCTCCCCGGCGGCAACTCATCTATAGTTGACAGGTCAAGGTCGCCATAGAGCGTCAGCGCCAGGGTGCGTGGGATGGGCGTTGCCGTCATCACCAGTATATGTGGGCTGAACCCCTTCTGCCGCAAAGCCTGCCTTTGGGCGACACCGAAGCGATGCTGCTCGTCAATTACGGCTACCCCCAGCCGGTGGAATGATACCTCCTTCTGGATGAGGGCATGTGTACCGATAATGATGTCGATATCTCCAGTGGTGATCTGCTGCTGGAGCTCCTGCTTTCTGGAGCCCTTGATATCGCCAATCAGCAGGGCGATGGTGATGGGGCGGTCAAGCAGCCCGGAATAGCGGTGCAGGTAGTCTTCTTTTGCCTCCTGGTGGCCGGCCTGGGATAGAAGCTGGCAGATGTTGCTAAAGTGCTGCTCGGCCAGTATTTCGGTGGGAGCCATGAAAGCCCCCTGATAGCCGTTGGCGGCGGCCATGAGCAGGACGGCAAGTGCCACCACCGTCTTGCCGCTGCCCACCTCACCCTGGAGCAGCCGCGACATCGGCTTCGGCTTGCTAAGGTCGGCCATGATTTCGTCGATAACCCTTTTCTGGGCGCCGGTTAACGAGAAGGGCAGAGTTTTAATCCAGGTCTGCAGGAATGAACGGTCAATCTCAAGCGGGCTGCCCGGCTGGCTTTCCTGCCACTGGCGTTTCTGCCCGAGGACGCCGAGCTGAAGCAGGAACAGTTCGTCAAAGGCCAGGCGGACTCTGGCCCGGCTCTTGGCGGCTTCGTTTTCCGGGAAGTGGGCCTGGGTGATAGCCTGGGGTAATTTAAGCAGGTTGCGCCTCCCGGCCAGTTCCGGCGGCAAAAAGTCCTCCCTCTGCGGGGCCCAGCGGTCAACCACCTCTTTCATCAGCTTTCTCACCTGGCGGGGCTTCAGCCCCCTGGTCAGCGGGTAGACGGGAACGAGCCGTCCGGTATGCACCAGTTCCCGGTCTTCCAGAAGCTCCCATTCAGGGGACTGAAAAACAGGGTGTCCTTTGAAGATGCTCACCCGGCCGCTGATGACCACCTGATTATTGGTCGCCAGCTGCTTTACCAGGTAGGGATTGTTGAACCATACCACCCTGACGTTCCCCGTCTCATCACCGACTATGGCTTCGGTGCTCCGTCGGCCACCTGGCATGACCTGACGCACCTGCCAGATGTTGGCAATGATGGTCTCCTCATTGCCCTCGACCAGCTGGGAGATGGTCTTTCGCTGGCTGTAATCGAGGTGGCGGTTGGGAAATAAGTAGAGCAAATCCCGTATTGTGGTGACGCCCAGCTTGCCGAAACTGGTAGCCAGGCTGGAACTGACGCCTTTAATAGCCGTAATCGATGAGTCAAGTGACTGGTAGGCCTGGGCTGCTCTTTTCGCTGGCCTTGGTGGTGGCTTGCCAGGCATCGGTGGTGGTGTAGCCTTGCCTCTTTTATCCGCTGCTTTTTCCACCTCGGATACAAAGCTGATAACGTCATCAAGCCACTGCCGGCGCTGCTCTCTGGTCAGCAGGGCATAGCCGGGCCTGTCAAGGTGTAGCTGGCGAAAGCGGCTTAGCAGTCGCCGGTCGGTTATAGCTCCTTCAGCTTTGGCTGCCCATCGGGCAATGAACTTATCCAGACCACCAAATACTGCTGAATCGGTGTAGCCTTTTTCACGCTCAAGCTGAAAAACTTTGATCAGTGGTGTCGAGTCTATCGGCAAAAGCTGTCTCCGTTAGCCCTGGCCTCCTTTTCCCTGAAGGCCAGAAGAGTGGGAAGACTATCTCATCGGTCTCCTTGGACAGCCTGCAATATACCCTGGCTGAATCGGCTGGTGCCGGCTGATCGGCCAGATTTCAAGATTCTAAAATAGTTACCGCCAAAACGTTAGGCCCGGTATATGTACCGATAACAGGGCTGACGGTTGACCGGTAGATATTCTCCCCGGGGAAGTGCGTACTGATGCGCTCAACGAGTCTATCGGCGTCATCCGGTGTGGTGGCGTATTCCACGGCCAGTGCCTCAATATTAGGGAAGCCGGTTACCATGTGATACAGGTAATCCATCACCGCCGCTTTGGAGCGCATCCGGGTTAGTGGGGCTACAATACCCTCTTTTACGGTCAGTATCGGTTTTATCGATAACATGGCGCCCAGAAGACCCTGCGCCTTGCCGATACGGCCTCCCTTGGCCAGGTATTTGAGGGTGTCAAAAGCCATCGCCGGATGTAGCTTCGGGATTCGTTTCTTGACATGGTCGACGATCTCATTAAGGCCGGCCCCCTGCCGGGCTGCTTTGGCGGCAGAAATGGCAAGCAGTCCCAGGGCCATCACCACCATTTGGGAGTCAATTATCTCAATGAGGCACTTTTTCTTGACCATGGTCTTGGCATTGGTCGCCGACTGATAGGTACCGCTGAGCTTACTGGATATTACGACCACCACTATCTCGTCGGTTTCCTCGGCCAGTTCGTTGTAGACTTTGGCGAAAGCTGCTGGTGCTGGCTGCGTTGTGGTGGGAAAGATGTTCTCCTGGGCCAGTCTGCGGTAGAATTCATCGGTGCTTATCTCCACCCGGTCGAGAAAAGACTCGTGGCCGAAAGACACCGTGAGCGGGACCACGGTGATACCCAGTTCCTGAGCCAGGTCGTCGGTGATATCGGAAGTGCTGTCGGTGACAATTTTGACTGACATTTTCTGACCTCCTTCGTTGCCTGTTTATTCGACAGAGACGATATAGTGATAGTGTGGCTGGCCTCCGTTTACTACTTCAACCTGAAGGTCGGGGTGCTGCGTTGAGATGTCATCGCTTATCCCACTGGCCTCACTTTTCTCAGTATCGGCCCCGTAGTAAATGGTAACCACCTCAGATTTATCCAGTTCTGTCTTGGACAGGACCTCTCGGAGGACATCAGCCGTTGTGTCGCCCACTGATACCAGGGACCCATCCAGAAGGCCGATAGCCTGCTTTTTCTTGATATCCAGACCGTTCAGCTTGACCGAGCGCACCGCCCGGGTGATTTCAATAGACTTTACCGCAGCCAGCGCCTCGGTCATAATACTGGCATTGGTCTCGGCATCGGCTTCATAGTCAAAGGCCAGTAGCGCGGCCACCCCCTGGGGGATGGTCTTGGATGGTATCACCCTGATGCTCTTCTTGGTCAGGGATTGGACCTGTTGCGCGGTGAGCACGATGTTCTTGTTGTTGGGCAGGATGATGATTTTATCTGAAGCCGATTCCTCCACCTCGTGGAGCAGGTCCTTGGTACTGGGATTCATCGTCTGCCCGCCGGGGACAATGGCGGTTACCCCCAGGCTGGTAAAGACATCGCTGATACCTTCCCCGGAAGCTATGGCTATGATGGCGGTATCGGCAGCCGGTGCCTTGCCCTTTTGCATTTCCAAAAAATCCTGGTGCTGCTCGTCCATATTGCGGATGCTGACGTAGTGCATGGTGCCAAGCGAGGTAACGTGGTGAACAACATTACCCGGGTCCAGGGTATGGATATGAACCCTGACGGTGGTATCATCACCGACTACAATCAGAGATTGCCCTTTTTTCTCAAGCCTTTTCCTTAGCTTGTCCGGGTCGAGCTCCTGCCCTTTAATCAGAAACTCGGTGCAGTAGCCGAAAGGAATCTCGTCAACGGCCAGCTTCTCCGGGGCGGTGATGGCCATGGGAGTTAGGGGGATGCTGCTGGCTATTATCTGTGGCTTGCGGAACTGCATCTGTTCCGCTTCGCCGAGGAGGTGGCGCAGGGCACCCTCCATGATGGTATACAGTCCCTGTCCCCCGGCGTCGACCACTCCCGCCTCCTTCAGTACGGGTAACAGGGTGGGGGTGTTGGCCACCGATTCCGTGGCGGCGCTAACGGCAGCCTCCATGACTAATACAACGTCTCCGTTCTCCGAAGCCTGCTCCCGGGCGGCGGCGGCCGCTTCTTTGGTCACAGTGAGTATGGTCCCCTCAACCGGGTTGCTGAGCCCCTTGTAGGCTGCCTCTGAGGCTTTCTGGAGGGCGTCAGCCCAATCATGGCCATCTACGGTCTCTTTCCCGGTCAATCCCTGGGCGAGGCCACTCCAGAACTGCGATAGAATAACCCCGCTGTTGCCGCGGGCTCCCATCAGCGCCCCGGTGGCCATTGCCTTGGTTATGGATGAGATGCTGGTATCGGCTGCCTTCTCGGCTTCCTCCATTGTGGAACGCATGGTGAGCAGCATATTGGTGCCGGTGTCACCATCCGGTACCGGGAAGACATTAAGAGAATCTATATCAGAAGCGCTCTTTTCCAGCCAGCTGGTGGCGGTGGTAAACATTTCTTTAAGGTCCTGGCCGGTTATGGATTTTACCTGTTTCATCCTGTGCCATCCTGTAAAGATGCTAATACCCCCAGCCTTGCCAAGATTGGTTCGGCTGTGTTAGTATTACGGCTGGGATTGTACACTAATTTGCTCACCTCGTCAAAGGAGTTTGTTCGGTTCTCATGAAGTGTGATTTGTGTGGTAAGTCGGCCCAGTTCGGCCATAATGTCAGTCACTCAAAGCGGCGCACCAATCGGATCTGGTTGCCCAATATTCATCCGGCCTCTCTCGTAATAGATGGCAAGAAGACCCGCGTCCGCCTGTGCACCCGGTGTCTGCGTACGCAGTACAAGCTGGCCAAGTCTGCCTAGCAACCTCCTTATTCCGGCTTGCTTATTATCTGTTTTGCCCTGGCCAATGCTGGCGCCACCTGTTTGGCCGATGTGCCGCCGGTGGTGTTTCTGGCGGAGATGGAAGATGCTATCGTTACCCGATAGACATCGTCGCCAAACAGCGGGGAGAAGCGCTGGTAGTCTTTGAGGCTGAGCTGGGCAAGCGGAGTGTTTTTCTCTATGGCATATGCCACCAGCCTGGCGACTATGTCATGGGCCTTCCTGAAAGCTTCCCCTTTTTTCACCAGGTAGTCGGCTATATCGGTGGCCAGCAGATAGCCCCTCCCGGTCGCCTTGGCCATGTTTTCCACCTTGACCTTGAGGCTGGCAATCATACCACCGAAAGCTCCCAGTGAAGCCAGTAGCGTATCCACGGTATCAAACAAGGCCTCTTTATCTTCCTGCAAATCCCGGTTGTAGGATAGGGGCAGGGCCTTCATGGTGGTAAGCATGGATAGCAGAGCGCCGTAGACACGCCCCGTCTTGCCCCGGACCAGTTCGGCAACATCCGGGTTCTTCTTCTGGGGCATGATGCTGGAGCCGGTGGCATAGGCGTCATCAATCTCAATAAAATCAAATTCGGCGGAAGACCATAGAATGATTTCCTCGGCCAGCCGCGAAAGGTGCATCATGCACATACTGGCGGCCGCCAGGTAC
>DAOWLH010000025.1 GCA_030643515.1 Dehalococcoidia bacterium
CGGACTCTGCGGCTCCTACAACTGGATGGACTGCAAAGCGGCCTTTGAGATTAATCCCACCGGCCCCAACCAGCCGGTGCCCAAGGGGGAAACTATTGACGCCCATATGGGTCAGTGGAAGGGAGTCAACGAGTTTGTCTTTAAGGCCTCACGGGGTAAGCTTGGCCACTACAACTTCTACAGCCTGATCAACGATCCGATGACCTCGTGTGGCTGCATGGAGTGCATTGCCGCTGTTCTGCCGTTGTGTAACGGCATAATGTCGGTAAACCGGGAACATATGGGCATGACCCCCAGTGGCATGAAGTTTACCACGCTGGCCGGCACCATCGGTGGCGGTATCAGCACCCCCGGCTTTGTCGGCCATAGCAAATATAATGTCACCCAGAGGAAATTTCTCAGTGCCGAGGGCGGTATCAAGCGACTGGTGTGGATGCCAAAGATGCTCAAGGAAGAGATTGTCGTCCGCTTCAACGCCCGGGCTGAGGAAATCGGCATCCCCAACCTCATGGAAATGATTGCCGATGAGACGGTGGGCGCCACTGAGGATGAAATCCTGCCCTTTCTTCAGGAGAAGGGGCACCCGGCGCTATCCATGGACCCGATAATGTAGAGAGGAGTTAAAAGTATGCCACTTACCGGTATAGAGATATTCAAGCTGCTGCCCAAGACTAACTGCGGTGAGTGCGGTGTGCCCACCTGCCTCGCTTTCGCCATGAGCCTGGCTGCCGGTAAGGCAGAACTGGCTGCCTGCCCCTACGTTTCTGAAGAGGGCAGGAGCAAACTGGAGGAAGCATCGGCCCCTCCTATCAGGCCGGTGACCATCGGCGTCGGCGACCGGGCACTCAAGGTAGGCGGTGAGACGGTCATGTTCCGTCATGAAAAGAGGTTTGAAAACCAGCCCGGGATGGCCATCATTATCAGTGACGCCATGGACGATACCGAAGTTGACCGCCGGTTGACTAGCTTTAAAGAGCTCCAGTACCAGCGGGTGGGGCTGACACTCCGCCCCGATCTGGTGGCAGTTAAGTTTGATTCGGGTGATGCCGCCAGATTTGAAACCCTGGTGACCAGGGTAAAGCAGGGCTGTGATGGCAATATCATACTGATGAGTGTTGACACTGCTGTGCTGGCTGCCGGCGTGAAGGCCTGTGCCGATAGGAAGCCCCTGCTTTATGCAGCAACCAAGGACAACATTGACCAGGTGGCGGCACTGGCCAAGGAACACTCCTGCCCGGTAGCCGCCAAAGCTGCCAGCCTGGAAGAGCTGGCCGAGCTGACCACCAGTCTCAATCAGGCCGGAGTTCAGGATATCGTTATTGACTCCGGCGCCAGGAGACTGCGCCAGGTTCTTGAAGACCAGGTGGTAATCAGGAGAGCCGCTCTGGAAAAGAAATACCGGCCTCTGGGCTATCCGACTATCATCCTGGCCAATGAG
Source organism: Dehalococcoidia bacterium (assembly GCA_030643515.1). Classification (GTDB taxonomy): domain Bacteria; phylum Chloroflexota; class Dehalococcoidia; order Dehalococcoidales; family DAOWLH01; genus DAOWLH01. The sequence goes on from DAOWLH010000025.1 coordinate 1,439, forward strand.
ATGGCCGATAACCCGATGAAAGAAGCTCTGATCGCCGCCACCTTTGTTGCCAAGTATGGTGGCATTATTGTCCTCTCTGATTTTTTGGGGGAGAGCCTGTTTCCGCTTCTGGTACTCAGAATGAACATCTTTACCGACCCACAGCGTCCACTGGCTACTACCGAGGGCATCTATGATGTTAGCGGCCCGGATGAGAATTCACCGGTGCTGGTTACCTCCAACTTCTCGTTGACCTATTTTATTGTATCCGGTGAAATAGAAAACAGCCGGGTTCCCGCTTACCTGCTGGTCAAGGACACCGAAGGCCTTTCGGTCATGACTGCCTGGGCTGCCGGCAAATTCGGCGCCGATACTATTGCCCTTCTGGTAAAGAAGAGTGGCATCGGTGACAAGGTGAAGCACCGAAAGCTGATAGTGCCCGGCTACATCGCCATTGAAAGTGGTGGGCTGGAGGAGGAGCTGCCCGATTGGGAGATCCTGGTTGGCCCTAGGGAAGGGGCCCACATCCCGGCCTATCTCAAAGCATGGCAACCTTAGGAGGAATTTTATGATACTCGTCGGCGAAAATATTAATATAATGTCCAAGACCATCGGCCCAGCGCTGAGGGAGAGAGACCCGGAGCCCATTCAGGCACTGGCCAGGGATGAGACCGAGGCCGGTGTTGATTATCTTGAGCTGAACATTGGGCCCGCCCGCAAGACAGGGGAGGAGCTGATGGCCTGGCTGGTCAACACTGTGCAGCAGGCTACCGATAAGCCCGTATCTCTGGATACTACCAATCCGGCGGCCACCGAGGCCGGTCTCAAGACCTGTAAGAGCCGGGCGCTCATCAATTCCATCTCGTTGCAGCCGGAAAGACTGGAGAAAGTTTTGCCCATGGTCAGGCAGTATAACGCCGAAATGATTGGCCTCCTCTGGGGAGTGGAGGGCATGCCCCGCGACGCCAATGAGAGATGTATGCTGGCAGTTGACCTTATCTATAAAGCCAACCAGTTGGGCGTTCCCAATGAAGACATCTGGATTGACCCCATTGCCACCCCGGTCAGCGTTGAGATAAACCAGGTAAAAGCAAGCCTGGAGTTTATGAGCATGCTGGCCGATATCGCTCCGGGGTGTAAGTCCATCGTTGGCCTGTCCAATGTCTCCAACGGTACACCAGCCAACTTAAGGCCCTATCTCAACCGCGCCTATCTGGCCATGCTGATGAAGTATGGGCTCTATGCCGCTATAGTTGATGCCTTTGATGAAGAGTTGGCCGGGCTGGCCCGTGGTGAGATGCCGGAGATGCTCGGTCTGGTGCACCGGGTGATGGACGGTGAAAAACCGGATATGGCTTCTTTGACTCAAAAAGAGAAAGAGTACGTGAAGACCGTTCGTGTTTTAAGCGGTGAAATGCTCTACTCACACTCCTGGCTTGAGCTGTAGTCTATCCTGGGGAAGGTTGCTTGACACTGCCTGAGCAGAGAAACTTCCAGCATGCCTATGACCTGGCTCTAGAACTGGCTCGCCAGAAGCTGCATCGGATTACCGACCTTGAGGAGCAGTGCCGTAAAAGCGGCGCCCGGTTAAGGCTGGTGAACAGCAAAAGGGTCGTCACTCTTGATTATCTTGGGAAGCCCCACCAGTTGACCCTACTCGAAGCGGAGATTCGAGCGGTTTCCGGGGATGGGCCGGTCTCTCCGAGAGAGAAGCTCCTGATACTGCATTATTTCATCCGCGCCCAGGGCACTGCCCTTACCGGCTGCAAAATCACCTATAAGGAGATGTCGGACGGCGCCAACTACTTTCCTGTTTTCTATAAGAGAGCTATCAAGCCGCTTGTGGACAGCTTCGGCCAGCAGCCACAGAGGCTGATGGATGCCGCCGGTAAGTTTGGCGGGCAGAGAGCTGATTTTGGAGATGTTGCCGTTACCATAAACGCCTTCAGCCGTGTGCCGGTAACGCTGGTGCTGTGGGGTGGAGATGATGAGCTACGGCCCGAAGGCAGTATCCTCTTTGACACCAGTATCTCCGGTTACCTCTCCGCCGAGGATGTAAGCGTGCTCTGTGAAACAATTGCCTGGAAACTGGTTCGGGCATAGCAGGATGAAGCCTGGTCTTAAGGTCTGTCTACTCAACGGTGACGCTTTTAGCCAGGTTGCGGGGAAAGTCTATGGTGCAGCCCCTTTTCTCGGCGGCATAGTAGGCCAGAAGCTGGAGCACCACGGAGTTGGCTATTGGCGAGAATATCAGGCCTGCCTTGGGCACGCTTATAATGAAATCGGCTATTTCGCTAGCAGGCGTGTTGCCATTTTCTACCAGGGCTATCACTGGCGCACCCCGGGCCTTGATTTCCCTGATGTTGTTCAGCATGGCTTCATACGTGTTATCCTTGGCAACGATGGCTATTACAGGGGTGTCCTTGTCCAGCAGGGCGAAGGGGCCGTGCTTTAGTTCCCCGGCAGCGTAACCCTCGGCGTGGATGTAGGAGACCTCCTTGAGTTTCAATGCTCCTTCAAGGGCCACCGGGTAGTTGATGTCCCGCCCGATAAAAAAGACATTATTGAAGCCGGCGAGGTACTCGCCGTACTGTTTTATGCTGGATTGATTATCGAGCACCTGTTGCACTATGTTTGGCAGCTGTCTGATAGACATCAGCATATTAGCCAGTCGGTTGACGTCAGATATGGAGTAAGACATTGCCAGCCAGTACAGGGCAACCAGTTGGGCAATGAAACTCTTGGTGGAAGCCACACTTATCTCAGGTCCAGCCTGGGTGTAGAGGGTTAAGTCAGCGATGCGGCTGATAGTACTGCCCACTACATTGGTGATAGCCAGCACATGGCAGCCCTTCTCCTGCAGTCTCCTGGTAGCCTTGATAGTGTCGGCGGTCTCACCGGATTGGGTGATGACGATACTCAGTGTCTTGGCAAGGGTCTGGGGGTAGTAATTGAATTCGGAGGCCAGTTCCACCCGCACCGGGATCTTGAGAAGCTCCTCGAAAATGCACTTGCCGACCAGGCCGGCGTGGTAGGAAGTACCACAGGCTACAATAAGCATTGCTTCAATCCCGGCATCCCTCATGCTTTCCAGGCCGATTATCGGTGATATTTCGTGTCCGTATCCCATGAGGACGTTGCCAGAGAATCGTTTAGCACCATCTCTTCTATCTGGTGCTGCTGGTTCGGACTGAAAGCGGAGCCATCCTGATTGAGCAGTTTGATGCCGTTGTACTCCGGGGGGTTATGGGAGGCGGTGACCATGACACCGGCGTCAAATCCTTTAGTAGCCATGGCGAGTGTTGGTGTCGGCAGCATTCCGGCGTCAAAGCTCCTGACTCCGGCGGCCAGCAGCCCGGCAGTAACCGCCTGCTTTATGGCGCTGGATGAGGTCCTGGTATCGCAGCCAACAAGGACGCTGCCGTGGAGATGTCCAACTGCCAGCCCGACCTTTAGTGCCATCTGGATTAGCCAGTTGTCCACAACGGCTCTTATGCCGGAGGTGCCAAATATCCGCATGGTGCCCCGATTTTAATCTGTATTAAGACAGCTGTCAACAAATGTTTGTTACGTTAGTATACTGTAACCTTTATTGACACCAAAAGGGGAAAAGCTATACCATATAAGTGGTAACTAAGAATCTGGAAGGAGACCGTTATAATGACCCTGGTTGTCACCGATGGAACTTTTGAGGAAGAAGTTATTAAATCCAGCCAGCCGGTGGTGGTAGATATGTGGGC
>DAOWLH010000001.1 GCA_030643515.1 Dehalococcoidia bacterium
CTATCCAGTTGTTAAGGTGCCACTTAAACGTGGCACAATATTACCACAGGGCAAGCACCATTGTCAACTTAAAGCTCTATAGCCTGCCCGAATTGACACCAGCCTCACCAGCCCAGTAAACTATCAAACAAGCAACTCTTGCGTCAAAGGAAAACATATTTTGCCAGACATTGAAGCCGTTGCCCAACAGCTTGCCGATGCCATAAAGGGGCAAAACGCCGACTATATCGAGGCTCATCTGGTACAGGTTCGCGCCTCCCAGATCAGCTACCGGGGGAAGAAGCTGGAATCCATCGGCCGGAGCTCCTCAACAGGCGGTAACATACGCGCCCTGGTCAGGGGCGGCTGGGGGTTTACCAGCTTCAACAGTCTGGACGAACTATCAGGCAGAATGGAGCTTGCCATCAGACAGGCACGGCTGGCCGGAACAGGAGAAAGCCGGCTTGCCCCGGTGGCCCCGGTAGTTGATACCGTGCCTACCGGCATTGACAGCAACCCGGTTGACATACCGCTTAAACAGAAAAAGCAACTGCTGGATGAATACAACGAGATAATCTGGCGAACACCGAAACTCCAGACATCGGTTATCGGCTACGGCGATAGTATTAAGAAGTCCATCTTTTTAAGCTCCGCTGGCAGCTATATAGAGCAGGAAAGGGCAGACGTTATCTTCCGCCTGACGGCAGTGGCTACCAGCGGCAATGAAGTACAGCAGGCGAACCTGAGCCTGGGCAGCCGGGGGGATTTTGGCGCCATCCGGCACCTGCACGAAGATGTTGCTCAGACGGCGAAGCGTGCTGTAGAGCTATTATCTGCCCCGCAGATAAAGGGGGGTGAGTACACCGTGGTCCTGGACCCGGTGCTGGCTGGCGTCTTCGTCCACGAAGCCTTCGGCCACCTATCGGAAGCTGACTTCGTCTACGAAAATGAGAAGTTACGCCGGATTATGACCCTGGGCAAGAAATTCGGAAGCAAAAAACTCAACATCGTTGACAGTGCCGCCGAGCCCGGCCTGCGCGGCAGCTACAGGTACGATGACGAAGGCGTGCCGGCAAGTAAAACCTACCTTATCAGAGAGGGCAAGCTGGTAGGCCGGCTACATTCCAGAGAGACGGCAGCCAAGATGAACGAGCCTCCCAGCGGCAACGCCCGGGCAGTGAGCTACCGCTATCCGCCCATCGTCCGCATGACCAACACCTACATTGAGCCAGGCTCGATCTCCTTTGATGATATGATCGCCGATATCAAGGAGGGGATCTATGCCAAAAACTGGTACGGCGGCACCACCAGCATGGAGATGTTCACCTTTTCCGCCGGCGAAGCCTACATGATAAGAAATGGGCAAATCGCCGAGCTGGTGCGTCCGGTGGTGCTCACCGGTAACGTCTTTACCACTCTAAAGAATATAGACGCTATCGGCAACGACCTTGAAATGAACCAGGGTGGCGGCTGCGGCAAGGGGGAGCAATCACCCCTGCCGGTATCCAACGGCAGTCCCCATATCCGCATTCGCCGCTGCCTGGTTGGAGGCAGATAATGGAGCAAATACTGGACCAAGCCAAAAAGGTAGCCGAAGTTGCCGAGGTATTCCTGGTCTCTTCCGAAGAGACGCCGGTCCAGTTTGAAAGCAACCGCCTGAAGCACATCCAGAGCAAACAGAGCCAGACTATAGCATTGCGCATTATCAAAAATGGCAGTATCGGCTATGCCATCAGCAGCGACCCGGGTGATGGCGCCTGGTTGATTAATGCCGCCTTGGAAACGGCCGAGTTCGGAGCGCCGGCCAGTTTTAACCTCCCGGGGGCAACTTCCTATCCCCATGTTGACATCTATGACTCCACCGTCGAAGCAGTCACGCCGGAGGCGATGATTACCCTTGGCGAAGAGATGATAGCCACCCTCACCGCTCACACTCCGGATATTTTATGTGAAGCTGGCATCACCAGAAGACTGACATCAACAAGCATAATAAACTCACGGGGTTGCCAGGCCAGCTACAAGAAAAGCACCTTCAGCCTGGGCATCGAGGGCAGCCTTATCCGCGGCACCGACATGCTTTTCGTCGGCGAGAGCCAGAGCTCCTGCCACCCCATAACCGAGGCCAGTACAATCACCAATGAAGTCCTCCGGCAGTTGGAGTGGGCCAAAGACCAGGCAACAGTGCCCGGCGAAGCGTTGCCGGTTATCTTCACCGCCAACGGCGTCGCCAGTGCCCTGATATCCCCGCTCATGGCCGCCTTCAACGGAAAAACAGTCCTTGAAGGGGCTTCGCCCATAGGCGACAGCCTCGGTCAGCAGATTTTTGATAGCAAGCTGTGGCTGTGGGATGATGCCACCGTCGCCTTCCGCCCCGGCAGTCGCCCCCACGACGACGAAGGAGTCGCCAGCCAGCGCACTCCCCTTATCGCCGCCGGCACCGTGGCCAGCTTCATCTACGACCTGCAGACAGCAGGCCAGGCCAACACCAGGAGCACCGGCAACGGCAGCCGGGCCGGCAGCGGCCTGCCCACCCCCTCACCCAGCGCCTTCACCATTGATGCCGGCGACACCTCCTTTGATGACATGCTGGCTGATATCAGGGAGGGGCTGGTTATTGAATACGTCATGGGTGCCAGCCAGGGCAACATCCTCGGTGGCGATTTTAGCGGCAACGTCCTTTTGGGCTACATGGTGAAAAATGGTAAAATAGTGGGTAGGGTCAAGAACACAATGGTCTCGGGCAACATTTACCAGATCCTCAAGGAGATTGCAGCCGTGGGCAACGACGCCAGATGGGTTGGTGGCTTCCTTAATAGTCCCTCCCTGTACTGTCCTAGCCTGTCTGTGGCAGTCAAGCGATAACCAGCAGAGGTGAAGCGGAATTAACAGCAAAGACCTGGTCAAATTTCATGCCAGACCAAAACTGAAGACACCCAATATGCTGGCCGCCTGGCCCGGCATCAGTAACGTGGCCATGATAGTGGCCACTTACCTGGCCAAGAAACTGGAGTTTAAGGAACTGGCCACAGTTCAGGCCGACTACTTTTTTGAACCTGTCGGCGTTCTGGCCAAGGACAGCGTTATCGAGGCTCCCCAGTTCCCGCAAAGCCAGTTCTTCTACTGGAAAAACAGCCAAGGCGGTAGTGACCTTGTCCTCTTCCTCGGTGAAAGCCAGCCATCTGTCAAGAGCTACGAGCTGGCCAGCTGCATCCTGGATGTTGGGCTCAAATTCCGCATCAGCATGATTTATACCTGCGCCGCCGCCCTCACCCACATCCACCACACGGAGCAGCCCAGGGTGTGGGGGGTTGGTACCAATCAGACTGTCACCGACGAGCTTGCCCGGCACAACCTGATAATGAAAGGTAACATACACATTTCCGGCCTGAATGGGCTGCTTATGGGAGTGGCCAAGGAGAGGGGTATGGACGGCATCTGTCTATTGGGGGAGGTCCCGAGCTACGCCACCAAGATGCACAATCCAATTGCCGCCCTGGCCATAATAAAGACGCTGACCAGTATACTTGGTATCAAGATTGACACCGGTGAACTGGCCTGGCTGGCCAACGATACCAGAGAAAAGATGAAGCAACTGGCAGCCGAGGCCATGGAGGAATACATAGACTACTTCACCGAGCCTATCTGGGAGCGAAACGAGGACTTTGAAAACGAAGCCTAGCTTGCCTAAATCCGATACACCACCACCAATTGCGGAAGTAATTGCCGGCCTGGCGAACGGCAGAGAGGAACGGTTGAGCTCGCGGTTAGCCGGGCTCTCTGACCTCAGCCGGGAAGAGCTTGAGTTACTTGACCAGACTTGGGAGCGGATTAAGCCAAAGCGGCGGCGGCAGATTATGCACCGCCTGGTGGAGCTGGCCGAAGATAATACCAGCTTGAGCTTTGATGGTATATATAAACACCGGTTAAGAGATATTGACCATAAGGTTCGCACTCTGGCTATCGAGGGTCTGTGGGAAAATGAGGACGCCTCCCTGATAGAACACTTCATCCGCCTCATGGAAGAGGACAGCTCGGCAGAAGTTCAGCAGGCGGCAGCCACTGCGCTGGGGCGGTTTGTCATGCTGGCGGAGCACCAGAAACTGCCACCGGCCGATGCCTCCCGTCTAAGCCAGGCCCTTCTTAGCACTTTCGATGATAACAAAAAGCCGGTAGCGGTAAGACGGCGGGCACTGGAAGCGGCCGCTGCCTTCAGCCTGTCCCAGGTGGAGCAATCAATCATCAGGGCCTACCAGAGCAGTGACACCAAACTTAAGGTCAGCGCCATTCACGCCATGGGTAAAAGCTGCTCCCCACACTGGCTGCCGCTGTTAAGCCAGGAACTGGCCAGCGACGATTCCGAAATGCGCTACGAGGCCGCCTGCTCCTGTGGCGATCTTGGAGAGGGTGAGGCAGTCGGCGAACTCATTTCCCTTACCGATGACACCGATGCCGAAGTGCGGCTGGTCGCCATTCAGGCTCTGGGTAAAATCGGCGGGCGAGAGGCCAAAGAACACCTGCAAAGGTGTCTTGACCACCCCAACGAAGCTGTTTGCCAGGTAGCGGCTGATGCTCTGCACGAGATTGAAGTAATTGAGGAGCCTCTCCCAGCCCAGGACCTGGACCTCGGAGTCCTTGATGATTGCCGGTAGCATGACAAGGCTCTGCCGCAAGGGGCTGTCCTATGCCGCCAACGACTACGCCTGGAAAACAGACAGGGAACTGGCCCTGTTGACCACATCGCCACCGCTTAATATCACCTTTGCTAACTACCTGTTGCAGTTCGCCGTTCAGCTACGCCAGCCAGACATACACGAGTTTGCCATCGAGACGCTGGACGGCAGGCATATCGGCAACTGTGCCTGCTATGAAATCAACCCTGCGAAATCGGAGGCCGAAGTGGGCATCATCATCGGTGACCGCAACTACTGGGACAATGGATATGGGCAGGATGCACTGAGTGCCCTGGTGGGCTATGTCTCTGACCATATGAAGATTAACCGCGTCCACCTGAAGACCCTCAGCTCCAATAAACGGGCGCTGAGGTGTTTTGCTAAATGCGGTTTTATCCCCTGTGGGCAGCTGGTCAGATACGGTCAATCCTTTATTCTTATGGAGCTCCGTAAAGCAGGTTCAGTGGGCCAGCCACCGAAGGCTTAAAGCAGGAGAGGGAATGTCCAGGATATTTGACCGGTTAGATAACAAAAAGAAGAGGGAGATTAAGGTCCTGGCCGATTTTATCTCGGTGTACTGCCGGCAAAACCACCGGGATGACAGCAAAGAAGCCTTGGCTATCAGCGATGACCGACTGCGCCGCAGCCTTGATGGCAAAAGGCTGATGCTATGCCCGGAGTGCAGCCAGTTGCTGCATCACGGTATCGCCAAGCTGCTTCTGTGCCCCTATGACCCCAAGCCAGCGTGCAAGAAATGCCCGACGCATTGTTACGCCCCCGGCTACCGGGAACGCGTTCGCAAGGTGATGCGGTTTTCCGGCCCATATCTTATCAAGCACGGCCGCTTTGACCTTGTCTTTCACTACCTGCGATAGGCTATAATACAGTGGTGCAAATGATAGCTGCCCTCCGTTTTGGAGCCCAGAAAGGAGAACTGGTCCCATGGCCAAGAGTGATATAGCTGACCTGAAAAAGCTTTTATCAGAAGCCAAAGTAGATAAAATCGGCATCGCCCATCTAGAAGACTGGCAGGACAGCCTGCTGTATGACAGGGCACTGAAGCTCCTGCCCGGCGCAAAGGCGGTCATCGTGATGGCCATGGAGCTATTTCCGGAAACGGTCAACTACGTCAGTTCGCAGGCAACCGTAGGGGATATGACGCTCCGGGATCTATATAATGCTAACTATGAAGTAGCCGGTGGTCATCTTGACTGGGAAGGCTACAAACTGATAAAAGGGCTGCATAAACAGGGCTATAAGGGCTTGCTTTTTCCTGCCTGTGGCAGCCCTAGTGACGGGAGATTCCTGGTGGGGCCGATATCATACAAAAATGCCGCCGAAGCAGCCGGGTTGGGCATCATCGGCTGGCACAGTTTGCTGATTACGCCGGAATTCGGCTCCAGGGTGAGGCTGGCCTCCGTTATCACCGACGCCCCGCTAGCCGCCACGCCCCCATCCAAAATGGAAAGCCCCTGCATTAAGTGCGGCGGTGCCTGCATCAAGATATGCCCGGCCGGGGCTATTGCCAGGCCCGAAACCGGAGATGACTACCACCTGGATAAGTTCGCCTGCAGCACCTACTATACGGCCTCTGGGATGTGCTCCGAATGCCTGCGGGTCTGCCCCGCCGGCAGAGTCAGCCGGTCATCGGCCGCAGGTGGGTAGAGCAATAACAGCCGTCCCGGTCAGCGTCTTTTCGCCGCTTTCTTTCTCTATCCAGATGCTGGCTGTAACCAGGTATTGCCCGTCTTTAATATCCTTTTTAGTAACGATGCCCCGGCAGGTCAGGGTATCACCGGGGAAGTTCATCCCTTTATAAGATAGAGACAGCTTTCTCAAGCTGCCTTCGTCCCCCATCCAGTCGGTCAGCATCTGCCCCAGAAAGCAGCCTGCCAGCTGCCCGTGGACAACAACGCCGGAGAGGCCCCGCTCAAGAGCGTAGTCTTTATCGTAGTGTATGGGATTATAGTCGCCGGAAGCACCGGCATACATCACCAGCTGGCGGGTCGTCGGCAGCTTTATCAGCGGCATGATTTCTCCACCCACGGCCACATCTTCATAATATATCTGCTGTTTCACGTTTTCCCTCTAGTAAATGATGGCCATCTGACGGCAGCGGGCCACCGCCTCTTGCTTCTGATTGTGGTAGCTCATGTCGAAAGTGACAAACAGCATGTTACCCATTTTTCCCGGCCGCTCCCGGGCATTGGCGATTCTGGCTGTCACCGTGATGGTATCTCCCGGCTTTATCGTTAAATAGGTCTCCAGATCGGTACTGCCGTGAAGAACCGTCACCGATGGCTCCGCGGCAAGAGCCTGCACAACCTGTTCAAAGCCCAGTACCAGGGCAAAAGTGGGTGGGGCAACAATGTCGCCGTAGCTGCTTTTAGCAGCGTATTTGCCATCCTGCCACAGGGGGTTGGAGTCGCCAAGGGCCTGGGCAAAGCGCCAAATCATCCCCTTTTCCACCTCATATACCCGTGGTGGCCGTTCCACGCCAACCTGTTCCTTCAGCTTTTCTATCAGGGCCTCAACAGCCATTCAACAACTCCCAAAACAAATCAGGCCAGTCTAGCCCAGTTCGGTAAAAAGTGTCAAGGCAAACGGCCCTCACCAGGCCGTTCCTTGTTATGTTATAATGCACCAGCTACCATTCATTAAAGGAGAGGTATTGGCCAACCAGAGCACCGAGCTAAACCGGCCGCTGGATGACTCCTTTGCCATCCAGACGTTTAAACTCAGCAGGATGTTCGGCAGCCGCATCGCCGTGGACGGCATTGACCTTGACATCAAGAAAGGCGAGCTTTTCGCCCTGCTGGGGCCCAACGGGGCCGGCAAAACAACCACCATCAACATGCTCAACTGCCTGCTCAAGCCAAGCGGTGGCACGGCCAGGGTAATGGGCCATGATATCAACCTGAATTCCTACAAGGTTAAGGAAACCATCGGTGTCTCACCCCAGGAGACCACTCTCTCTGAACACTTAAACTCACTGGAAAACCTTAACCTTATCGGTCTCTTACACGGCATTGAGCCGAAGAGGCTGAAAAACTGGTCCCCGCTGATGCTGGAGACAATGGGGCTTTCCGATAGGGCCAAAGAGCAGGTAAGGAAGTTCTCCGGCGGTATGAAGCGCCGCTTAAATATCGCCATGGCGCTGATACACAACCCGCCGATTATCATCCTCGACGAGCCTACCCTCGGCCTCGACCCGCAGGCACGCCGGGCGGTATGGGAATAC
>DAOWLH010000086.1 GCA_030643515.1 Dehalococcoidia bacterium
GGCATCAAATGGCCAGGTTGAGGCCTCTTGGACCTCTCTCTTGTATGTAGTCCACGCTGTGATGGTTGAGGATAGTTCCATCATCCCTTCCCGCTGGCCCTTTGCCTCTCGGTCTACCAGTTCGCGGGAGATTTCCGCTAGATGTTTTCGTGCTGGAATCAGCTCACTCTTCTTAGCCTCGCTCATGGCCCGATGGGCAGTCCACATGGAGAGAAAGAATATCAGCAGGGTAATGCAAATCATAATCACATATCCTATGATGGTATTCGCATTAAGCAAAATTTCACCAGATTGAGACACATTTCCAATAATGCTCAGGAGGATGGCACCGACAAAAACCAGCGAGATACCCAGGCTCCAACTGGCGACAGGTGCCATCATTTCAGTATCGAGTATGTCCAGTTTCAGGTCTCGGCGACTCAAACGAGAGACACGTACGATACCGACCAATGTATCATAGATAAGCCATCCCATCAGGCCATAAACAATTGTGAGAGTTGTAACATAATAAATAATCAACCAGGAAAAATCTGATGTTCCATCCGTATTCCAGGACTGAATATTTATCCCCATAAAGATGACTATTCCAAGGAATACGGCTGTCCACTCCCAGCGACGACTTCGCTTCGAGATGTTTTCTGCAATCTTATTGAAGGCAGCGTCATTCAAGGATAATAACGGCTTAAAAGCCAGAACGGCCTGCTCACGCGATCGTGACATGAAAGGATATACCACCAGGAAATAGATTATAAATAAAATGAGAAAGACAAAAAAACTCACTTCATCCCAATCTAATAGGGAAGCGAGTTCACCTTCAAGGGCCGCTACCAAGACTGCCAGTAGCAGTAATACACCAACAACAGCAGTGATCGTCCATGACCGTGACAGCCGAGAACGCTTCATCAGCGCGTCGATCAACGGATAGGCTCGAGGCTCTTGTGTCATATGTCTTTTTAGGTTCCGGATTCTTTATGATAACTCATGAACTTATGTTAGTGGCCTGGTCATGGGCTGTCAATATATCTAAGAGGTCAAACCCAACAATTCGCTAGATTGTTCAAAAAAAGGAACGGTTTTATCCAGTGAAACCTTCTGGCTAAATCGTGTTTTTAATTTATATTAAAAACACTTGGAATCTTATGGTAGACTATGAGATTAACAATAACAGGGAGGTCTGTAGTGTCACCAAACGCCAAGAAAGCTCTAATTAGTCTTCTGGGTGGTGCAGGTTTCATAGTGCTATTAATCGGAGTTTTGTCTGATGCTTATGATTTCTGGGTAGGTGTTATTGCTGCCTTTGCTATATGGATAGTATCTGGTGCGGTTTCAACTTGGCTTGGAGTTAAGAAATAGAAATAGATATTAGATAAACCAGGATTACTTAATACAATCCTATCTTCTAGGGGACATAATCTAATGGAAACTCAGCCTCAGCCTTTGCTCGTTGCACTAATGCGGCAAGTTCGCATACCGTGGCATTGGGCAACTGTTGTTGTAGCTGGTATATTGTTCATCCTTCTAATCCTAATAGGATATTTGGATGGTGCAATTAACCAACAGATTGAAGGGGGATTCTGGCGAGTCGGATTACAAGGTCCCGTTCTGATTGTCTACGTCCTCGCAATCTATCCCTTCATATTACGCCTTTGGAAACCTGCTATTAAGGCTTTTCGACCCATGGTATCCATGAGCGAAAACCAGTTCAACCGTTTATCAACAGAGATTACTACTGTAAATCGTCGGTGGGAATGGTTAGCCGTATTTATAGGTATTTTCCTCCATTTGATAAGATTAAGGATTTGGCTTGGGTGGATTGACCAGTGGTTCGAGGTTTACCAGGTAACCACAGAAGCGCTGTTGTTTGGATTAATGGGCTGGCTAATCTACAGTTCTATCAAAGGAAGTCGAGGCATTGCAAGATTAGGCAAGCAAAACCTTAAACTTGACATATTTAATATACAACTGCTCTCACCAGTCGCCCGTCATAGCCTAGGTCTTTCACTTGCCTTTGTCGGTGGTATAAGCATAGCTCTGCTATTTGAAACACAAGAAACCCTGATTGAATGGCAATCCGTAGTTATTTACTCAATTCTAGTACTAGCAACAATAATAATCTTCTACATATCCATGTGGAGTATACACAACATAATGGCGAGAGTTAAAAGTTACGAGTTAGAAGTGGCACAAAAATACATGGCAGACATGTCACGTAAACTTAAAGAAAGGATAACAAAAGGTCAATTAGAAGATATGGAGGAGTTGTCCTCGGCTGTCGCAGGGGGGGCAGCGTACGAAAGAAGAGTTAAGGAAGCACAAGAGTGGCCGTTTAATGCTGGAATATTACGTAGATTGTTTGCATCAGTCCTGGCACCAGTCTCCGTGTATACCATAAAGATATTTAGCACATTAGGCATACAAATTGGTACCTAGTCGTGGGGTTGCAGGAGAAATATGCTTTAGCATTACTGTCGGGTTAATAACAGAATTAACCAAAGGATAATTAAGCAAACTAAGAACACTCGATTTCAACATGATTGATTTGTTTTGTTGAAAACTAAAACGGGATAATATTCCCCGACAGGGGCGTTGCCTTTGGGGTAAAAGCGTTCCATTGTTACCGGGGCGGCAATTGGTTCTATCGGGCTGAAGACCTAGTCTTTCTTCAGCTGCATCATTAGAAGTTGCAACTCTACCATAATCCCTCGATTGCCATAACCGACAGACAAGTATTATATTTATTACTTATGGTTGAGTCCCAAGAGACGTCAATGTCGCCCATGGTTGGCTTACCAATATAGATGACCTCTGAGCCGTCACGCCCAGGGGCTATCACAAAGGTATCGGCTACTAGCCCGCCGGTTCTTCGGCTTTCTGCTCCGGCGGCAAGAACGCTTCAATGATGGGTGCCAGCAGGGACTGGTCATAGCCGACTTCCAATATATGGATATTAAGAGGCTCGGTTACAGGCTCTTCTCCCGGCAATAGTTCTCCGGCAGCTGTTTTGGCCGGTTTCTCTTCCGGTGCCGGCTGCGGCTCAAGCTCTTTAGAGGCCTCTTCCGGTGCCGGCTGCGGCCCAATCTCTTTGTAGGCCTCTTCGGGCACGGGCACCCGGGAAACCACAAAAGTACCCAGTTTGGGCTTAAGGAAATCGTGGTAGTATTTAACCCTCTCCAGCCCCTCCTGTTGATACCAGCCTTCCTGCTCCATGCACTCTATAATCACGTCCGGCCGGCAGAAACGACCGAAGTCAGCCACCAAAGCAAGGTCATCCAGCCGGTCGGCAGCGTAGATAATCATATCAGGCCACTTTATTATTGGCAGATAGTGGTCGGTCATGGTCCGGAGACGAAGCCATTCCTGCTTCTCGCTGACCGACTTCGCTGTCCAGAAGGCGTCTAGAATCTCCGACCTGATTGAGAAAAACCGGTTCATTTTTGGCGAGTGGGCTATGAAATCCGGGACGGTGAATGTAATGTCGCCACTATGTCCCAGTTGTAAAGACTGTATCTCCAGCAGAGGAGGCACCAGGTCCTCATGCAAGCCGGGCATGGTTTCTGCCTCAGTTGCCTGTGAGTCCATGCGTGTATCGGTAGTGTCAGTACTGTAGAGCTTGTCTGGTGCCAGCATTTTCAGTAGTGATAAAATGACCCACTTCTCATACCCGGCTTTAAATAGCTGATTGAAGGAACCCCTGATACTCTTCAAGCTCAACTGTTCAAAGGCATCGGTATCTATTTTACCTTTAACCAGGTTAAACAGGTGGTCGAATAGTGGCCTCATCAGGCCATTCGTCGGGTCGCTAAGGAACCAGGTAAGACCACCTAATAGCTTAACATCGGTAATCCCCAAAGTCCCGGTTGCCTCCTGGCTGACCGCACCATAGTTTCTACTGAGCAGCTCGGCTTCAGCCAGCAGGTCAGGGAAGTTTTCCCTGAGAAAGGCCACCCGAACGGTGTCAAATAACCTGTAGAACTCGGTCCTGACATCTCCAGGTATGGCAATAAGATTTGGTGCTATTTTAATGCTGGGGTTGTTCTTTATGTACCCCCCAAGTTTGGAATATGCGTCCTGCCAGTTATTCAACGGTGCCATATACTTTTTCTTCCTCCCACGTGCCTTGAGTTATTAAAAAACCGAGCGTCTTCTTCCCCGCTCCATTCTTTCCCAGCGTATCGTAGAACAATTGTATTGTCAATATTTGCGATTGCCATGACTTACAGGCTGCTGTAAAGTATTAGCAGGCTGGTTAACAAGGTTACATTTAAACCAGCAGTCTCCTGTTACTAGAACATCTCCCTGCAAAAGACTATCAAGCAATAGCATTTGGCCTGGATAGTCGGCCTGCCCTCTATTGGATAGCACCAGACCTTCTTATCTGTACCACCTCGGCCAGAATACTGACGGCTATTTCTTCCGGCGTCCGCCCACCTATCGTCAGGCCGATAGGGGCATGGACCTTGTCCAATTGTTCTTGGGAAAACCCCTTCGCCAGCAGGTGCGAAAAGACGGCTTTATTTTTGGCCCGGCTGCCAATCATGCCGATATATTTCGCTTCGGTGGCCAGAGCCCCCTCCAGGACCTTTTCATCGCCTTTGTGACCGTGGGTGACAATGACAATATAGCTTGATTTATCCACCTTAACCCCGGAAAAGGCGGCAGAGAAGTCCTCGGTTATGGTCACTTCGGCCTCCGGAAACCGCTCCTTGGTGGAAAACTCGGGGCGGTCATCAATGACTACTATCTTGAAACCCGCTATCCCGGCCATCCTGACCAGGGGAAGGGCGATATGGCCACCACCAAAGATGAACATGGTGGGTTCAGAGAATACCGGCTCAATAAAGACCTCGACATCCCCGCCGCAGATCATACCCAGTTCATGACCGGCCTTGAGGCGGTAGCACAGGCGCTTCGGTTTACCCTGCTTTATTACCTGCGCAGCCATTTTAATAACCTGCTTTTCTATATTGCCGCCGCCAATGGTACCGAAGATGCTGCCGTCGGCTCTGACCAGCATCTTGGCTCCTTCTTCCCTGGGGGTTGAGCCACTGGCCGCTATGACGGTAATCAGGGCCGCCTCCTGCTGGTTTTCCTTGACCCTGACTACCTCTTTGTAAATATCACCCTGCATCTTAAACTCCTTCTATTTGTTTGATGTGACCACCTTCACCACCGGATAGGATGATTGCACCTGCCCCAGAACTACCCTCTCTACCTGAGGATGCCCTTTCTCCATAATGCTGGCGGCCAAATTCTCAGCTTCCTGATAACTTTTGGCCAGGTCTACCTTGTTAATCAGGGGGACGATTCTGGCCAGGGGCGGACTGCCCTTGATTATACCCCTCGGGTGCGTTATCAGGGTTGCTATGACATCCGCTGAGATTATGCCACCGGTGGGCAGCCCAGTCAACCGGGAGGCTATCTCCGGCCGGAAGACACTTTCCCCGGTCAGCCTTGAGCCCAGGGCATCCATGCCGACCACGGCAACCACCAGAGAGGTGCTTCTGGGAATCACCGGCTCGGTTGCGTTAGGCGCCTTGAGGGGCTTTCTGGCAGCCCCGTCTGCCTCGACGATGACGTAGTCTACCTGCTCAAGCCCGGTAAGACAGTCAACTAACCGGGGGCTGACCCCGGCAAGCTTGCCTTCCGGTGATAACCTCTCGCTGGCCAGGGTGATACGATGGTGATGATGCAGCTCCTCAAGAAGCCGGGCCACCAGTTTCTCCTCGTCCTTTTCCACGATGAGCGAGCTACCGGGAGCCTGCCAGTCAAGAATCCGGGTGGTAGTAGTGGTAATGACAACTTCGCCGCCTGAAGCAAGCTCCTGCGATAGCGCCATCATCAGGCTGCTCTTACCACCAGCCCCGACAAGACTGATGACCTCACCCCGCCGGATAGCAAAGGCCTGGGCAAGCCCAACGGCTGTCATTTTCGGATAATGAGCCAAATGCCGCCCACTTCCTCGATCTGGCAGTTTTCGGCAAGCCCTGTCCTTGTAAGCATTGCCTCCAGCTCCTCCCTGGTAACCCATTTCCGGCCCAGCCTCTTGTTCAGCACCTGGGACTCGTCGTGAATATTATCTATCAGTTGCGGCGGCGCATTTTTGCCATAGCCGCCGCCGACAAAGGCCAGGCCACCGGGTGCAAGCACCCGGAAGATTTCCTGAAGCAGCCTGTCTTCCAGGAAAAAGAAGGCTCCCCGGAATGCTATCAGGTCAAAACGAGAGTCAGCCAAGTCGAGATGGTCCAGGTCAGTTTGCTTTACCTTGATGTTAGGGCCGAGACCAGCATCTTCGACTTCCTGTTCCAAATACGCCACCACTTCTGGCTGTTCGGCGGCGATGGTGATAGCCATATCAGGATAGGACCTGGCCAGCTCCCGGGAGATGCCCCCGGAAAAGGGGCCCAGTTCAAGTACCGTTCCAGAACCACAGCGATAGTGCTCCATAATATGGGCCACCAGATAGGGATAGACCTGATGCCACAAGTGGTTTATCTTCTTAATATCTTGCAGGTTTATGGTTGCCATTTCTTCGCATCCTGTACATTGAAGTGGGAAAGGATTGCCTCCAGAACACCGCCGGCGATAGCACGGCCCTTGTCAGATATCGTATAGCAGTACTCTTTTTCCCCCCTGGGGTCAACATCTCCGGCCTTCATTCCCTGATGCACCCGGGTGCCGTCCCGGAGCAACCCCCGGATAATGCCGCCGATATTAGTCCTTACCGGCTCATCATCAACATGAGCGACAACATCACCAGCAGAAACCATATCGCCTATTTTTTTACTGACGGTGAAACGGCCGGCTTTTGGTGCTCGGAAGACACGCTCCCAGGAAAAGCCGCCGATAACCCCGGGAACCCCGGTATCAGGCTCAGCCTCTCCCTCAAGCAGAACACGGCCCAGATTGTGGCCACGGTTGGTCTCAATTATGGCGTGAACATCCCGTCCCGCCCGAAAGCCAATGCCCAGGCCGATGACCAATGGGGCATCGGTCATCCTAGTGCCCAGGTTTTTCTTGGCGATTATTGCGTCAACTAGGACGGCCGGCTTAAGTACTTCCTTAATTCTAGCCTCCGGGTCAACCATAACCGGCAGCTTGCCCTCCCCCCAGACTTGTGCTATTTCACCCGGAGCGGAGATAAGCCTGGCCACCACCCCCTCAACCTCTTTTTCGCTATCATAAACGGCCTCACAGAAGGCCAACTCCCGCCTCACCGCCTGGGGCTGATCTACCTCGGTCATCAGCAGCCGGAAATGGCTCTGATGCAGCCGGTAAGCCACCGCACTGGCCAGCTCTCCAGCTCCCCTGATCAATACTGTCAATTCATTTAGTGGCATTTTCCCCCTGTTTCTTCATACTGAGCAACCTGATGCCCTCTATCTGATTAAACATGGCGCCTTCGGTGATGCAGGCCGGATTGCATCAGAAGAGGTTCTATTGTGCTTTATCGAGGCCCTGTACGGTGACCACCGAATTTCTCACTGGCGGCTGTGATCACAGCGACAATCATAGGCTCTGATTCTTCTCAGCTTCAGTATCAGGTAGACTTCCTTACCCACCGCCAAACTCATCTCATTGAAGACGTGATGGGGCACCTCGGCCACCAGCCTGTTCTGGCCGACTTCAACCCCCAGCCGGACAGTGTCATCAACATGCTGGATATCCTTAACCGTGCCGCTAAAGCGGTTCACCCCGGGACCCGGTGGCCAGCTATCAGAAATATATATGTCACGGGGGAGCAGAGCAATCCTCTCCACCGAGTTACCCTCGTGAGCAACGATTATGGGCAGCCCTCCGCAGTTGGCCTCAACGACCCCGTGCTCCAGCTCGCGACAGTAGTCACAAGTCAGGATGTTGGGAGCACCGATAAAATCGGAAACGGCCTTATTCTTGGGGTAGAAAAAGACCTCATCGGGCTGGGCCACCTGCTCTATAGAACCATCACTGATTACGGCAATTCTGTCAGCAATCTCCTCGGCTTCGTCCAGGTCGTGGGTGACGTATATGGTGGTGATGCCCAGCTCCTTCTGCAGCTGTTTTAGCTCGGTCCGGAGGTACTTGGTCGTCTGCAGGTCCAGGCTGCTCAAAGGTTCGTCCAGCAGCAGCACCTTAGGCCAATGGGCCAGTGCCCGGGCCAGAGCCACCCGCTGCTTTTCGCCACCGCTTAGCTGTTTTGGGTAACGTGATGACAGGTGTGATATCCGGGTAAGCTCAAGCAGTTCCACCACCCGGGCTTTTACCTGACTTTCAGGCAACTTCCGCGCCTTCAAGCCGTAGGCGATATTGGCAGCCACGTCAAGATGAGGAAAGAGCACCAGGTGCTGAAACAGGTAACCAATCCCTCTCTTACTGGCGGCAACCCGGTCAATGGGCTCACCGTCAAAAACAACCGAGCCCTGATAATCAGTAAGGCCGCTGATAACATTGAGCAGTGTTGTCTTACCGGCCCCGCTGGGCCCCAAAAGCACTAATAACTCGCGGTTAAACACCTCCAGGTGAAGGTCCCGGCAAATATGCTTGCCGATGTTATTAAGCTCTATATGGGGCATACTATCTCCACTTGGCAGTTACCCTCCGCTCAAAAAAGGCGAATAGCCTCTCGAACGAGAAGGTCGCAACTGCCAATACTATCAGGCTGACAATAATTATGTCAATGCGCATCAGGCTCTGGGACTGTATCATCAGGGCACCAATACCGGTGGGGATGGCTATCATCTCGGCGGCAATCAGCACCCGCCAGGCCATGCCGGCATTGAGCCGGAGACCGGTGAAGATGTTGGGCAGCGCCAGGGGCATGACTACCGTAGCCAGAATCTTGATATCCGAAGCACCCAGCGTCCTGGCCACCCGGATATAGTCTTTATCCACGCCCTTAACGCCGGTAATGGTGTTATAGAGCACCGGGAAAAAAGAAGCGATGAATATTATGGTAATGGGCAACGCTTCGTTGATGCCCACCCACAGCATCAGCAGGGGCAGCCAGCCAAGAGGCGGGATGGGATAAAGCATGCTGATCAGGGGATTGAGCGCCTTGTCCATGGTCTCTCTCCAGCCCATCATCACGCCGACCATTATTCCGGCCAGAGAGCCAGCCGTTAGACCAACCATAACCCGAACCAGGCTGGCCCAGAAATGCTCACCGAGTATACCGCTAGCGGCGAGTGTGTAGAACTCCTCTATTACCTCGGAAAAGGGCGGGAAGGAGAACTGCCCCGGAGTCCAGCCCAAGTGGGCCAGCAATTCCCACAGTGCCAGGAAGGCAACTATGGTCAGCAAGCCCCATCCCGGTTTCAGCCTCTTAAACCACCTCACTCAAAATACCTCAGGTTCAGAATCCGATCAGTACCGTTTATACAGACTAGCTTATCCGGCCAGTTTAATAGCAGTGTATTACAACCGGGGCATAGCCCGCAACAAGACCCCAGTGGTGATATCTTGAATTTAACGGGCATGCCAGGAAGTGTTGTTTCAGCCCTGAGTACAACCAGCCGGCAGAATGAGGTAAAGAAATTCACCAGTATTAACTGGAGGGGCCTCGTCATTAACCCATATAATCAATTTGGTAGGCTCTGCCGCTAGCCCGATTACACCCAGGGCTCCGCACACGGGAGGGGGAGATTATCATTTAAGCTGTTGGCTATGTCAGACCCCAGCACCCTGGTTTCCCCCGGCAGAGCCTACCATCTGATATGTCAACCTTTCTTTGTGACCACCAAAGTGGCCGTCAATTCTCCCAAATCTTCTCAAGGATTCCGGCATCTTCCATCTCGACCTGTCTTAATTCCCGGCTGTGGTGCCAGAGGACACCCCGGCCACCAGCATTTCCCCTCGCCCGCAGTAACTCTGGCACAAGCACCGCATCAAAGACAACAGGGTGCCCCCTCATCTGGGAGTAGATGGGAACAACCACCGAAGCCTTTTTCTCCTCATAAGCCTTAACCAGCTTACCCACCATCTGGGCTGTAATAAAGGGACGATTACCCAGGGTGAGCAGTACCGCTGAACTATCCTGAGACACCATCTTCAGACCGTACCTGAGGGATTTGCTCAATCCGTGCTCATAATCTGGATTAACGATAATCTTGACGTCCTTGCTGCTTAATGCCGTTTTAGCCTGCTCGGCGTTAGAACCCAGAACGACAACCAGGTCATCAATGCCGGCAGACAGCAGTGCCTCGGCCAGATAGGATACCGGCTGACTGTCCGCATAGCTGGTTTTGCCGGCAGCCAGAACAATAGCTGAAATCTTTTCCCTTGATGGCGGCCGGTACTCCTTGGCCACCCTGATACCCAGCACCTGAACCTGATACGGGGCCAGCCTGTAGATGATTTTAGCCTCGGTACCCGTTTCATAGAGGTGCAGGCCGTCCCGGCCCCACAACCTGATACCTGCTTCCGGGTTTTGCCGGAGCTGACTCAGCGCCTTTCTGACAATCAGACGCTCCCTCGGTGCCAGATGGCAAAGAGTGGAGTAGACCCGGCTGCTCAAAAAGATTTTATTCACCATTGTCACCTGAATTCACAAATTCAATAAGCCGACCTTGCTCAGCTTCGGTAGCCCCTTGGTATATCTCCCGGGCTAACCGGCCATCCTCCAACAGCTTCAGTGTCTCCACCATCCGAGAGTACTCGTCATAGTTGATAACGACAGCCACTGGCTTACCATGCTTGGTAACCATGAACCGGTATAGCTCATCTTCTACCCGGTCAATAAGAGGCAGAAAATCCTTTCTGGCTTCAGTTATCGAAATGGCTTCCAGCATATTCTGTTCCTTTATAAATGAGCAGAAAAGTGTACATTTATTATCTAATTTATACCACGTGCGGCGGGCCTTGTCA
>DAOWLH010000007.1 GCA_030643515.1 Dehalococcoidia bacterium
CCGACCACGGTGATGGAAACCGGCTATGATATCCTCTTCTTCTGGATAGCCCGGATGATTGTGATGGGCATTGAGGATACCGGCAACATCCCCTTCATCACCGTCTACCTTCATGGCCTGATACGGGACGAGAAAGGGGAGAAGATGAGCAAGCTGCGGGGCAACGTGCTCAACCCGATTGACATCCTGGAGAGATACGGCACCGACGCCCTCCGCCTGGCCCTGTCCACCGGCACATCGCCGGGCAACGATATCAAGCTGGCTGCGTCAAGGCTGGAGGCCGCCCGCAACTTCGCCAACAAGCTGTGGAACGCCACCCGCTTCGTGATTCGCAAGCTGGACACCTATGACGGCGATATGGAAATCAAGCGTGGGTTGCTGCCGCTGGAAGACCGCTGGATATTAAGCCGGCTCAGCAGCACCACCGAAGATGTTAACCGGCTGATGCAGGACTTCCAGTTTGGTGAAGCCTTACGGCAAATCCACGACTTCCTCTGGGGGGAGTACTGCGACTGGTGCATCGAGATAAGCAAGCTCCGCCCCGGCCCGGAGGCAACCGAAACGCCATCGCCCGTTCCGGTTCTTGTTCACGTCCTGGAATCATCGCTGCGCCTGCTTCACCCCTACATGCCCTTCGTCACCGAAGAGCTGTGGCAGAACCTCAAAAACAGACTGTCAGAAGACGACAAAATGCCCGAATCCATAATGGTAGCCCCTTACCCAGAAGCCAACGCGGCAGACATAGACCACGAAGCAGAGCAGCAGATGGCCGCCATAATAGATATCGTGCACCAGGTGCGGAATGTCCGCGCCCAGCACCAGGTAGCCGCCACCAGACTCATTGAGGCGCAAATCTACGCCGGTAAATTAAAATCGGCTATTACTGCTCACGCGAAGACCATTGAAAGCCTGGCGAAGGCAAAGACGGCTATTTTTGACAAAAGACACCAGCCACCAGCCGAAACCGACCTGGTACTGGTGCTTAAAGATACCGAGGTGGTAATACCCATGGAGAGCATGGTCGACATTGAGGCGGAGAAGCAGCGCCTTGAACAGGAGATAAAGCGACTGAAGAGCGATGTCGGCAGATTCGAGGCCAGGCTCGGGGATAAGGCCTTTCTCAGCAAAGCGCCGGCGGCTGTCATCAACAAGGAACGGGCCAGGCTGGCCGAAAGAAGGGATAAGCTGGAAAAGCTCATGGAACTTAGTGGCCGCCTACAGGCTTAACAACAGTCACGCCTGGCGCCAGTAGGGATAAAAAACGAGGAAGGCGACGGTAAAAACGGCGCTCTCAACCACTCCGGGCCATATCTGGCTGAAATCAACATAGCCCTGACCCAACGAATACAACTGAATCACCAGCAGCAGACTGGCCCACAGGACGGCAAACCTGACGCCGTTAATGTTGCCCAGAGGATCAAGCCCGGATATGGCAAACGACACCCCGGCGGCAATGAAAGTAGCCCCGATTATGGCCAGGAAAAAAGCGGCTATTTCCTCAAAACCGGTAAACTCGGCAGCTCTGTCCGGAGCAACAATAAGGACTACCCCCTGCGCTATGTGCAGGGCTCCAAATATTATCAGGGATATCTTCAGATTGCGACTACGCATTCCTCTACCTCCCGAGAGACGATGGCTACCAGTTGGCAATTGTTACACAGTCCTGGCTACCTGTCAACAGACAAGCTTTAGATTGCCTGCGGCGTTGCTGCGCAGCCACCTGAGCGCTTTCTTGGTGTCGCTGGCTACCCTGGCTTTGTCCGAGTGCCGCAGCCGATACCCGAACAGCCAGTAGGTGAACTCCTTGAGCTCATCCAACTCGATAGACGAGCTCTGGGGATAGGCTCTCTCACTCCTGAAATCGCTGATCAACTCCTCCTGGGTAGCACCATACAACCGGCGATAGGCCGCCTCCGAGATGTCCTGCTCCCTGCCGGGGCCTAAAGCCTGTCTCTCTTTCCGCACTTCGTCCTCGACAGCCTGTACCAGGGCTTCTTCAGTGGTGATGCCATAGAAGTAGTTGAGGTACTGATGGTATTTACGG
>DAOWLH010000059.1 GCA_030643515.1 Dehalococcoidia bacterium
ACCGGTGCCTCTGATGACATCAAGCGGGCGACCGACCTGGCCCACAGGATGGTAACCGAATACGGAATGAGTGATAAGCTGGGCCCCCGTACTTTTGGCAATAAACAGGAGATGGTCTTTCTTGGGCGTGAAATTAGCGAGCAGCGCGACTACGGAGATAAGATAGCTGACTTAATTGACGAGGAAGTCCATAGTATTATTCAGGAAGCCTACGATACCGCCCTGGACATACTTCGTGAGAACAAAACTAGATTGGTCTATATTGCCAAAAGGCTGGTTGCCCAGGAAACACTTGAAGGTAATGAGCTTGAATCCGTATTTAACGAACCGGTATCCACCAGACGGAGGAAAGCCAGGAAAGTAAAGAAAGAAGTGGTGGTGCCGGCGCCGGTAGCAGAAAAGGTTAAAGTGAAGGTGAAAGCCGGGCCAAAGAAAGTCCCCGGCCTGGTTCGACAGCCCAAGCAGGCTCCAGCTTGATGTGGCAAGAGCAAGGGCCGATGGTCATAATCACCCATGAGCCCATCTCCCCGGAGATTGTGGTGAAACAGGCTAAGACTGATAGTAGTGGCTGCGTCGTTACTTATGTCGGCCTGATTCGCGACCAATCACGCGGCAAACCGGTTTTCTCAGTGGAATACAGAGACCCGGATGGCACAGCGGAGGCAAGGCTGCGTGAAATAGCCGGTGGAGCCAGAAAAAAATGGCCCATCAATGAAATGGCGATGCGCCACCGAATAGGCAAACTGAAAGTGGGCGACGTTAACCTGGTGGTTGCCGTAGCTTGTGGACATCGCCGTGAGGGCTTTGCCGCCTGCCAGTATGCCATCGACCAGTTCAAGGAGAAGCCGCCGACTAAGAAGATAGAGACCTATCGGGATGGCACCTCTGTTGAAGGTTGATGAACGGTTATCAGGGGAGCTTTGGTGATTTAGAAACTGCCTGGCTTAAGGCAGTTTACTTATTTCGCTCCAGGACATAGTTGGCCAGAGAAAGCAATGATTTGCGATTGGGATTGTCGGGAAGCAGATAGAGGTCACGACTTGCCCTGGTGCTATATTCGAAGGCCATCTGATAGCATTCCTCTATAATTGTCGAGTTGCCAATCATTTCAATAGCCCGCTTTATCTCCTGCTGCTTGTTCCGGTTACTGAATATGTTTTTTAACGGATTATCTTCGGGAAAACGCTCAAGGAGCAGCAGCGATGGCAGGGTAATGGTGCCTTGAGCCAGGTCAGAGGCTACCGGTTTGCCCATCTCCTTCTTGGTACCGGTGAAGTCCAGAACATCATCCACTATCTGAAAGGCAATGCCGAGGTTGTAGCCATAATCTTTTAGTACCTGTATCATTTCCTCCGGAGCCTGGCTTAAGGCTGCCCCTGACTCAGTCGCCATGGCAAACAGCGAGGCTGTCTTGCTTGCAATCCGCTCAAGATACTGCTCAACGGTCTGGTTCAGATTAAAGGCGCTGAAACCCTGCCTGAGTTCTCCCCGGGAAATTGTCTCCAGGGTCCGGGCAAAGAGTTTGACCACTCTAAGATTGCCGGTGGCAGCGGTAAATTCTCCGGCCCGGGCAAACAGATAGTCACCCAGGATTATTGCCTTTTCCATTCCCCAGACCTTATTGACAGTTGGCCGCCCGCGACGGATGCTGGCTTTATCAACGGTGTCGTCATGGACAAGGGTGGCGATATGCAAGAGCTCACCGGCAGTGGCCATCATCAGCAGGGACTTACGGTTATGGTTATAGAGCTTACCGGAAAGTAGGGTGAGCGTTGGTCTAATAATCTTCCCGCCAACAAGAACCAGGCTCAGCATTTGGTAAAGCTCAGGAAAGGTAGTCTTCTGGCTATCAACAAGTAATCGGAATTGCTCGTTTACCTCGCCCAGCTCCTGGTTAACTGGCTCATAGACAGCGCTTAGCTGCAAACTTTTGTCCTCCCTAATGAAAATATAGACTCATTGTTCAGACCTAGCCCAGACGGGCCGTCTCCTCAGCAATCAGGCTCTCATCCAGCTTGGTGAACAGGGGCTCTGGTGGCAGTAGTTTCTGGCCCGGCTCTGGTGAAATCAGCTTCCAGCCATCCTGTTCAATGCTACCGCTGAACCCGAGGAACTCGTGCAACCTCTGTGAACTGAATGGTAGAAAGGGGTAGAACATTGTCTTAAGATGGTTGATGATACAGGCGGCCACGTAAATTGATCTGGCTGCCGCCTTTCGGTCATTTTTAAGTACCTTCCACGGCGATTCCTCTTCAAGGTAGCGATTTGCCTTCCGGGCAAGGTCCATAGCTTTCTTTATGGCAAACTTAAAGTGGCATTTAGAAATATCTTCACCAACATCCTTTAGCACTGTTAAGGAATCCATCTCTAATTGAGTCGGTTCTTGAGTTTCACAAGTCTCCATATCGGTATATGAGGGTAAACAACCGTCAAAGTTACGAAATGAGAAAGTCAGAACCCGCTGTACCAGGTTGCCATAGGTTGCCACCAGTTCATCATTGTTACGGCGGACAAACTCCCGCCAGGAGAAATCGGTGTCTCCTGTCTCCGGCATGTTGACCGATAGCAGGTAACGCAGCGGATCCGGGTCGTACCTTGAGAGGAAATCCGTCAGCCATACCGCCCAGTTGCGGCTGCTGGAAAGCTTTCTACCTTCTATGGTTAAAAATTCATTAGCCGGTACGTCGTAGGGCAGGTTGAGACCACCATAGCCCATCAGCATTGCCGGCCAGATGATGGTGTGAAAGGGGATATTGTCTTTGCCGATAAAGTAGTAGCTTTTCGCCTTGCCCTGCCAGAAGTCGCGCCATTTTTCGCTGTTACCGGTATTTCGGGCCCACTCTTTGCTTGCCGAGAGGTAGCCAATAACCGCCTCAAACCAGACATACAGGCGCTTACCCGGATAGCCATCGACAGGTAAAGGGATGCCCCAGTTAATATCACGGGTGATGGCTCTATCCTTAAGTCCGGCCACCAGGTAGCTCTTGGTAAAGTTCAGCACATTATTTCGCCAGTGGTTTTGCTGCTTTATC
Source organism: Dehalococcoidia bacterium (assembly GCA_030643515.1). Taxonomy (GTDB): domain Bacteria; phylum Chloroflexota; class Dehalococcoidia; order Dehalococcoidales; family DAOWLH01; genus DAOWLH01. The sequence continues at coordinate 3,033 of DAOWLH010000059.1, forward strand.
CATTCCAGGAGCTGGCCCTCAAAGGCAGAGAGCTTGAAGAAAAAATGCTCCGAATCCTTGAAATCGGGGCTGGCTTGGCACAGGCCGCAGCGTGGTTCGACAAGCTCGGCTGGAGTTAGCGGCTGGCCACACTGGTCGCACTGGTCGCCACGGGCACCACTGTAGCCGCAGTATGGGCAGACGCCCTCGATATATCGGTCAGGGAGATAGCGCTGGCAGCTGTCACAGAAAGGCTGAGAAACGGTTTTTTTATAGATGTAGCCCTTCTTTAGCAGGGTGAGAAACATGTCCTGTGCCACCTCAGTGTGGTTAATGTTGTCGGTGGTAGTGAACAGGTCGAAGTAAATACCCAGTTGCTGCCAGGACTCCAGAAACTGGCGGTGGTACTTACCGGCTATCTCGGCCGGTGTCACGCCTTCCTGTTCGGCGCGGATTGTTATCGGTGTGCCATGCTGGTCCGAGCCGGATACCATCAGCACCTCGTTGCCCCTGGCGCGGTGATAGCGGGCAAATATGTCCGGTGGCAGATAAGCTCCGGCAATCTGACCCAGATGGAGGGGGCTGTTGGCATATGGCCAGGCGACACCGATAAATATCCGCTCGCTCATACATCCTGTTCCTGGCTGATAGCGGGCTCGGTGAAGAAAGTGAGCACCATCTTGCCCTTTATTTCTTTGTAGTGGGCGTATCCCTTATTGATGGCGCACTCAGTGCAGTAGCGGACCGTCTCTCCTTTTTCCACTTCTACCCCGTCCTTCTCGTCAATCGCCAGATATCGTTCGGGATAGGGTATCTTGCGCTCGCAGACATCGCACATTATTTCTCCCAGTGAAATACAACCTCGTCTCATACTATCTCCTTTCCAAATCCTATATCCTGACCCAGGCCCGATAAAGCTCTTTCCTAGATACCCCGGTCTCCCGGGCAACTCTGGCTACCGCCTCCTTTGCTTTTTGTCCGGCTGCGTGCATTGTTTCCAGCTGGCGCTCAATATCCGGGGTCAGCTGCGGCCTGGCTTTTTTCCTGTTACCCTCTATGACTAGGGTGAATTCTCCTCTGGGTTGGCTGAAGTGCTCCTGGGCCCGGGTCAACGTACCTCTAAAGACCTCTTCATACAGCTTGGTAAGCTCCCGGCATATGGTAATATTCCTATCCCCAAGAACAAGGAAGATATCATTCAGGGCCGCCTTCAAGCGGTGAGGTGCTTCCATGGCGACGATTGTGCCCGGCTCATCAGCTACCGATTCCAGAAGACGCCTTCTATCCCCGGGCTTTCGCGGTAGAAAGCCAACATAAACAAACCTGTCGGTTGGCATCCCTGAGATAACCAGCGCCGTTATGATAGACGAGGCTCCGGGTATGGCTATTACCGGTATCTCCTGCCTGATTGCGGCCGTAATCAGCTCGTAGCCCGGGTCGGATATACCCGGTGTCCCCGCTTCCGAAACAAGGGCCACATCGCCCAGCTCAAGCTGCTTCAGGATGTAGCCCATTCGGGTCCGCTTGTTCTGCTCATGGTAACTGGTAACGGGGGTCTTGACATCATAAGTTTTTAGCAGGTGTCTTGCTTTACGGGTGTCTTCGGCAGCAATGAGCTTAACTGCGCGTAGTGTCCTGAGAGCCCTCAGGGAGATATCCTCCAGGTTTCCAATCGGAGTGGCTACAACGTACAGGTTCGGCATTACCCATCTTCTTTTTCGGTCATTAT
>DAOWLH010000089.1 GCA_030643515.1 Dehalococcoidia bacterium
ACCGGTACCTTGAGCATGATTGCCGGCTGCTCTTCCGGCATCGAACCCCTATTCGCCCTGAGCTATACCAGAAATATTCTTGACGGCACCCGACTGGTGGAGGTCAACCCCTATTTCGAGCAGATCGCCCGGCAGGAGGGGTTCTACTCCGAGGAGCTGATGCAGAGGCTGGCCGATGGAGCTCATTTAGAAGATATAGAAGGCGTCCCTGAAAGCGCCAAGCGCCTCCTTGTCACCGCTCATGAGATGGATACCGAGTGGCACGTCCGGATGCAGGCCGCTTTCCAGAGACACACGGACAACGCCGTCTCCAAGACGGTCAATTTTCCCAGGGAAGCCACCCGGGAAGATGTCGCCAAAGTCTACCGGATGGCCTTTGAGGAAGGGCTTAAGGGGATAACCATCTACCGTGACGGCAGCCGGGAGGGGCAGGTACTGACCACCGGCAAAAAGGAAGAGAAGGCCGAGGCTTCCACACTGGCTCCCCGCAAGAGGGCCAAGATAACCTCCGGGGTTACCGAGCGGGTGACCACCGGCTGCGGCTATATCTACGTCACCGTCAACTCCGATGAGCAGGGAATCTGCGAGGTCTTTTCCACCCTGGGCAAGGCCGGTGGCTGCGCCCATGCCCAGCTAGAAGCCACCTGCCGGCTCATTTCCCTGGCCATGAAGTCCAGGGCGGATGTTGCCCTGGTGGTCAAGCAGCTCAGGGGCATCCGCTGTCCCTCCATCGCCTGGGAGGAGGGCAGGTCGGTGCTCTCCTGTGCCGATGCTATTGCCAGCGTTCTGGAAAAGCACGCCAGCGGGGGCGGGAGCAAGAGCGGTAGCAGCAACAAGGCGGCTGGGGACTACGGGCTGGTGAAAAACATTGCCGGGCAGTGCCCCGACTGTGGCAGCCTGCTGGTCTACCAGGAGGGCTGCTTCCTCTGTCCGGGGTGCGGCTATACCAAGTGTTGATGCAATTGTGTAATTAATACATGTGGGGAGAATGATATGGATAAAGAGACTTCAAAACAAGAAATAAAGGTTGAGATACCTGCTAGTCTTAAGGGTGGAGTGTACTCCAATCTAATGGGTGTTCGCCATAGGAAAGAAGAATTTGTGTTGGATTTTATGATGGTAACACCACCGGAAGGCACTGTAACAGCTCGTGTTATTATAAGCCCAGGGCACATGAAGAGAATGGTTTCTGCTATTAAGGACAACCTTGAAAAATACGAGAAAAAATTTGGGAAACTGGCAGAGGCAGCCGAGCCTGGCAAACCAGCGATGGGATTTCAATCACATTCACAATAGTAATGTGGATTAGAGGTGCAGGTGGATTGGGTTCCATTGCTTGTTGTTTGGCTTGGTGGTATTCCTACGGCTATATTAGCTAATTGGTTATTTTATATTATAAGAAGGTGACCCATGACAAATAGATCAGGCAGAGTGATGATATTCATTGATGGCAGTAACATGTACCATTCGCTGAAGCATCACTTCAAGAGGACGGACATTGATATCGGCAGGTTTGTCCAGAGGCTGCTGGATAAACGCCGTCTGGTAAGGACCTACTACTACAATGCCCGGGTGGGCCGCAAGGAGGAGCCGGAGCGGTACCGGGACCAGCAGAAGTTTTTTGATAGCGTTATGGCCGTGCCCTACACCGAGCTGCGTCTGGGGCGCCTGGTCTATGTCAACTGGCCTAGTGCACCGCCCTACGAAAAAGGGGTTGATATTCAACTGGCCACCGATATGATAACCCATAGCTTTAAGAATAACTATGATATCGCCATCCTGGTGGCTGGCGACAGTGATTATGTCGGTGCCCTTCAGGCGGTCAAGGACAATGGCAAGAACGTGGAGGTGGCCCTTTTCGGCAAGGAGAGGACCTCTATGCAGTTGAGAGAGGTGGCCGATAGGGTTATTACCATAGACGGGCGACTCCTCAGGGGCTCCTGGAAGTAAGAATGGGCTGGGATGAGGTCCGGAAAGGCAGGCGGGCGAGGGCTCGGCTGGCACCGGCTGGGGACAGGCTCTCGCGAGAGCAGGGTACCGTGGTCAAGGACTGGGGGGGCAGGATTCCCATCGCCCTTATCTATCCCAATTCCTACTATATTGGCATGTCCAATCTGGGCATTCATGCCATTTACAGCCTGCTCAACAGCTACCCGAGGGTCGTCTGCGAGCGGGTCTTCTGGGAGGGTGGCGGGCAGTCACCCCCGGTATTAAGCCTGGAATCGCGGAGGCCGCTTTCCCATTTTGCTGCACTGGCCTTTTCCATCTCCTATGAGCTCGACTATTTCTACGTGGTTCAAATTATGAATGCCAGTGGCATACCGCTTTATGCTGCCGAGCGTGATGAGGGGCAGCCGCTGGTCATCGCCGGCGGTGCCTGTATTACTGCCAACCCGATGCCGCTGACCCCCTTTTTTGATTGCCTGTGCATTGGTGAGGCTGAGCCGATACTGCCGGAGATACTGGCAGTGCTGGCCGATGAAACCATCGGGCGAGACGACAGGTTACGGATGCTGGCCGAACTGCCCGGTTGCTACGTGCCGCGGTATCATCAGGGTGCCCCCGTTACCCGCCAGTGGGCGCACCATCTGGATGATTTCGTGGTCAGCTCCACTGTGCTTACCCCGGATACCGAGCTCGGTGACCTCTATCTTATTGAGGTTGAGCGCGGTTGCAGCTGGGGGTGTCGCTTTTGCCTGGTGAGCGGCGCCTTTTGCCCGATACGCTATCGCTCGGTGGACAGGCTGGTGGAGCAGGCCACTTTGGGGCTCAAGTACAGAAAACGCCTGGGTCTGGTGGGTCCGGCGGTTTCCGACCATCCTGAGATTGGGGAGCTGCTTTCCAAATTGCGGCGGCTGGGAGCCGGTCTTTCTATAAGCTCACTGCGGATTGGCCCCCGCTGTGGCATGGTGCTCGGTGAGATGGTGAGGGGTGGGGCCAGCACCATTACCCTGGCTCCTGAAGCCGGCTCCGAGAGGCTGCGCCGGGTTATAGGAAAGTGCATTTCCGAGGGTGATATTATAGAGGCGGTGGAGGGGGTTGCTGAGTGTGGTTTTAGACGGCTCAAGCTGTATTATATGATTGGATTGCCCACGGAGACGGATGCCGATATCGAGGACATTGCCGCCCTGACGCTCAGGTGCAAGGATGTCCTTGATAAAGGCAGTGCCGGCTCTCGGCTTAGCGTCAATGTCGCTTCCTTTGTGCCCAAGGCTGGGACTCCCTTTCAATGGCTGCCGATGGCGGACCTGGACACCCTGAACCGCCGCCTGGCGATACTGAAAAAGAGGCTGCCGCTCAAGGGTATTCAGCTCAAGAGTGAAAGCCCGGCCTGGAGTCAGGTTCAGGGGGCTCTGGCCCGGGGAGATGTCAGGCTGGCGGAGGTGCTGGCCGGTGTCGAGGAGGTGTCTCTTGCCGGCTGGCGCCGAGCCGTGGAAAAGTGCCATCTGGACGTTGATTTCTATGTTCTTAAGAGATGGCCGGCAGGTAACCGGTTACCGTGGGCCGTGGTGGATTTGGGTGTTAGCCAGCAATATCTGGAACATGAAATGGATAGTGCTCTCGCCGGCCGGGTGCCTTAAAAAAGAGGGCCTGAACTCTTCAGGAAACCGTCCTGGCCGTATTATCAGCCGAGCAACTCGCTAACTACGGTATTTATCTCGCTGCCCTCCGCCCGGCCCTTAAGCTGGGGAATCAGTTTGCCCATTACCTTGCCCTTGTCGCCAAGCCCGTGGGCACCCGCCTCAGCGATAACCTTGCGGGCGGCAGTGATAATCTCGTCGCGGCTCATCTGCTTGGGCAGGTACTCCATGAGGATGGCCAGTTCGGCTTCCTCTTGAGCTACCAAATCCTGGCGGTTCCCCCGCTTGAATGCTTCGATGCTCTCTTTGCGCTGCTTGGCTTCCTTAGCGATAACCCCCAGGATATCCGTTTCTTCCAGTTCAGCCCGTTTGGCTATTTCGGTGTTTTTTACGGCCGATAGCACCAGGCGGATACACGAAGTCCTGATCTTATCTCTATCCCTGAGTGCCTGCTTGAGGTCGTTGTTGAGTTTTTCTTTCAAGGCTGCCTCACCTTAACCGCTGCCCCGGTTTTTACTGTTTTCTGTCGGCTCGGGCCGCCTTGGATGCCTGTCGCCTCCTGGCCATTGCCTTACGTGCCCGCCGGGTTACCGGCTTCTGGTAATGCTCTCTGCGGCGTGCTTCGGAAAGTACGCCGTCCTGTTGTACTTTGCGGTTGAACCTCTTGAGCAAGCTATCGAAACTCTCTCCTTCATTGGCCGTTATAATCGGGGCCACAAGACATCAACTCCTTTGTTCTGTTCTAAACTTTTATCAGATAAACCAGTAAACTATAGGGTAGTTGGGGGTGGGCTGTCAAGGAAGGGTGGATTTGGCTGGCACTTAAACCATCAGCCATATACGGCGATTATCACCGCCTCCTTGGGGTTGTGCTCGTCAAAAAAGAGGATAGCTGTTTTTCTTCCGGTAACCATCTCGCCCTCCGGCAGGTTGCGGGCCACGGTGATGTCTTCCAGATAGACCTTGTAGCTTCCGGCAAGCTGGACGGTGGCCGTGTAATCTCCGGAGTTAAAGCTGCGCAGTACTGCTTTCCTGAGTCTCATTGCTCTTACCTCCTCTATACCTTGCCCAGTAGTAAACTCTGCTCATACTGGCCGCGACCGGGATTGTAGACCAGGTTTATGCCGAGGATTCTCCTCTTCTGGGCGTCGAGGCCGGCTCTGGCATCAGTAATGCCGATGACGTCATAT
>DAOWLH010000064.1 GCA_030643515.1 Dehalococcoidia bacterium
CACCTTACCCGTCCTCAGCGAGCATCCGTTGGCTCTGTTCGTACTATCGCCGGGGGCGTTCCTGGTCATCGGATTGCTGCTGGCGCTTTTCCGGCGGATAGGAATGGTCAAGCATGAGTGAGCTTTTCACCATATTCATCAGCATGGCCCTGGTAAACAACTTCATCCTGGTAAGGTTCCTGGGGCTCTGCCCCTTCTTCGGCGTTTCCAAGAAGCTTAGCAGTGCACTGAGCATGTCGGCGGCGGTGACCTTCGTCATGGTGGCAGCTTCCGCTGCCACCTGGCTAGTGAACAACTATATCCTCATCCCCTTCGGCGTTGAGTACATGAATATTGTAATGTACATACTGATAATTGCCTCGCTGGTCCAGATAATAGAGCTGTTCATCAGGAGAACTAACTATGCCCTGTATAATGTTTTCGGCATCTACCTGGCACTGATTACCACCAACTGTGCCGTTCTGGGCATCACTTTGATAAATACCAACGAGGCCTTTTCCTTTATCGAGAGCCTGGTGGCGGCACTGGGCGCCGGTGTGGGATTTACCCTGGTTCTGGCCATTATGTCCGGAATAAGAGAGAGGCTGGAGCTGACCGACAGCCCCAGGGCAATGAAGGGACTGCCCATAGCCTTTATCACCGCCACCATGCTCGGTCTGGCTTTCTCCGGATTTGGAGGGATAGTCTAGTGAATCTGGCTGTTATCCTGATACTGGGAGCCATCGGCCTGGGTAGCGGCTTGATTATCTACCTGGCAAATGCCAAGGTGCCACACAAAGTTCAGGGCACCGAGAAGATAGAGGAGATAAACAGGATTTTGCCCGGGTTAAACTGCGGCGCCTGCGGCTATGCCGGCTGCTTTTCCTATGCCCAGGAGTTAGCCAGGAATGCCATCACGGCCACCGAAGCGCCGTGTACCGTGGTCATCCAGAACCCGGAAGCTCTCGGCTGTCTGGAGAAATCGCTGAACATCAACCTGGATGCCTCGATTATAAACAAGAAGGCATTGATACGCTGCCGCGGCAGGTCACCAGTCATATTCAATTACTCCGGGGTCAAGTCGTGCAGGGCGGCCGCCCAGCTGGCCGGTGGCTACAAGCAGTGCCCCTACGCCTGCCTGGGGTTTGGTGACTGCACCAAGGTATGCCCCCAGGATGCCATATCCATTGATAGCGAAAAGGGTGTGGCTGCCGCGGACTTCAATAAGTGCACCGGATGCGGCCTGTGTGTTGCCGGATGCCCGCAGAACCTCATCGAGCTGGTCCCAGCCGGGACCAAGATTGCCTTCCGCTGTAACTACCAGCCACTCAAGGACATCCCCGGTAGGGAAAAGTGCCAGTACGGCTGCACCCACTGCCTCAAGTGCTTCAAAGCCTGTACCGACGAGGCCATAATCTGGAACAAAGACAAGGCCATACCCGAATTTGACATTGAGAAGTGTACCCTGTGCGGCAAGTGCATTGAAGAATGCCCGCAGTGTACGCTCGAGCTATTCACCGAGGCAAGAGCGGAGGCCAGGCCTGCCACCCACCGGTGCTGACCCGCCCCACTATTATCAAAGCTGACCACAGCAGGTATGCTGCCTAAGGTTGGAGTATCGGCCGGAAGCGGTAATTCTTTATAACTATTTTACTTTTTCCCCCGGATTATTGTGGCTTCTTTACCCCAGATTGGTTATCATAAGCCCGCAAAGCTCAAAGCAGTCGGTCTTGAGTAAAAGGCAAACAAGGAGGGCAATAATGAAGAGATTTCTAGAAACCATGATAATATTTGCCGTTTTACTCATGCTGGTGCTATCGGGTTGCAGCCAGTCAGGCAGCGGCAAAGGACCCATAATAATCGGCTCCAAGATTGATACCGAGGGGGCGCTGCTGGCCCAGATGATTATTGCCCTGCTGGAAGATAATGGATTTGATGTGGTCGACAAGTCCGAGTTCGGGACGACAAATATTGTCCGCATCGCCATCTTGAGCGGCGAGATAGATATATATCCCGAGTACACCGGTAACGGCGCCTTCTTCTTTGGCCTCACCGACCTTGACCTCTGGAGTGATGCCGCTGCCGGTTATGAAAAGGTAAAGCAACTGGACAGGGAAGCCAACGGCATCATCTGGCTCCAGTCGGCGCCGGCCAACAACACCTGGGCCATCGCCATACCCGGAGAGCTGGCAGAACAGGAGAACATGTGGACCCTAGAGGATTTTGCTGCCTATGTAAATCAAGGTGGTTATGTAAAACTGGCTGGCTCCGAGGAGTTTGTCAGCAGTCCGGTAGCCCTGCCCGCCTTCTTTGAAGCCTATGGCTTTAGCCTTTCTGGCAACCAGCTCCTGGTCTTTGCCGGCGGTAACACCGCCCAGACAGAAAAAGCCGCTGCTGATGGCACTGACGGCGTCAATGCTGCCATGGCGTATGGCACCGACGGCAATCTGAGTGCCTTAAACCTCGTTGTTCTGGAAGACCTCAAGGGCGCCCAGCCGGTCTACGAGCCGGCACCTATAGTCCGCGGCATCATATTCGACCAGTACCCGGAACTGGCCGATATCCTGAACCCGGTTTTTATCACCCTGGACCTGGCAATCCTGCAAACGCTTAATGCGCGGATTGCCCTGGAGGGTGATGTTGCGGCCACTGTCGCCCGCGATTATCTGGAATCAGAGGGATTTTTAGATTAAAATCCTTTTAGCTTTAGGAAAAGATAGCAATGCGGCAACTGCTCGGCCGTGATAATGTAGCCCTGACCGGCTCAGTTATCGGTCTGGCTTCGGTTTTGTTTGGCTGGCTGACACTAAGGCCCAACCGACTGGCAGAAGGCACCCCCCTAAGCCTCTGGGACGGTCTCGGCTGGGGAAACGCCGCCGTCATTGTCCTGCTGTGGCTATTATGTCTTGTTCTCAGCCTGAGCTTAAAGGGAAAACTCAAGCCGATTCTACTGGGCGTTACCGCCAACATGGTTCTGGTGGTCTCCCTGCTCATGGCGGGAATGGCTGCTACCGGATTGCTGGAAGTAGAGCCTGACTCCAGCCGGGTATCACTGGGTGTTGGCATCTGGCTGACCATTGCCGCCGCTTATATTGTTATATACGCCAGCCGGCAGAAGCTAAAGGAATTGCCATTATGGCAGCACCTCGTCTCCTGGACCGGATTGGCTATCCTGATAGCTCTGATTTTTAACGGACTTCTGGACAGTCTGTCTCTCATGCAGGAACTCAACGGCCGTGAAGCCCGGTTCCTGCAAGAGCTGCAACAGCACGTCTTCCTCTTCGGCATCAGTGTTACCATCGGCAGCCTGATTGGCATTCCGCTGGGCATCTGGGCGAACCGTAGCCGGCGGGCGGAAAGGCCGGTATTCTTCATCGCCAACATTACGCAGACGATACCCAGCCTGGCCCTCTTCGGACTGATCATCGCCCCGCTGTCGGCGCTGACCATGGCCCTGCCCTTCCTGAGGGAAATCGGCATCCGCGGTATCGGGACGGCGCCGGCCCTTATCGCCCTGGTTGTCTACTCACTGCTGCCCATAGTAAGAAATACCTTTGTCGGCCTGCGTCAGGTTGACCCGGCGGTCATTGATGCCGGTGCGGGCATGGGCATGAGCCGCTTTCAGGTGTTCAGGCGGGTGAAGCTACCACTGGCAGCACCACTGGTAGCTGAAGGAGTACGGATAGCTTCTGTGCAGGCAGTCGGCCTGACAACGGTGGCGGCACTCATCGGGGCAGGAGGTCTCGGTTTCTTCGTTTTTCAGGGGCTGGCCCAGGCGGCACCAGACCTGATTATCCTCGGTACTCTGCCCATTATCGCCCTGGCACTAATCGTCGATGCCGTAATGAGGGTTATAGTGAGACTGGTAACACCAAAGGGGACTGGCGGGCAATGATACACCTGCAACACCTGGTTAAGGACTACGGCCGGACAAGGGCGGTTGACGACCTGTCTCTTGAGGTGACTGCCGGCGAGGTCTGCGTCCTGATTGGCCCCTCCGGTTGCGGCAAGACAACCACCCTGCGTATGATAAACCGGCTCATCGAACCGAGTTCAGGGCATATCCTTATTGACGACCAGGACATCAGCCAGATCAAACCGGAAAGATTGCGCCTGTCCATCGGCTATGCCATTCAAAGCGTCGGCCTCTTCCCCCACATGACGGTAGCAACCAACATCGCCGTAGTTCCCAAGCTGCTGAACTGGGAAAAAGAAGCCACCAGCCAGCGGGTGGAGGAGTTGCTCCGCCTGGTGGGGCTGGACCCTGGGGAGTTTGGCCACAAGTATCCCGGCCAGCTTTCCGGTGGACAGGCTCAACGAGTTGGCGTTGCCCGTGCCCTGGCAGCCGACCCGCCAATCCTGCTCATGGACGAGCCTTTCGGCGCCGTTGACCCGCTGACCCGGGAGCGGCTCCAGTATCAGTTCGCCCGCATTCAGCAGGAGTTAAAAAAGACGGTTATTCTGGTAACCCACGACCTTAACGAGGCTATCCGGCTGGCAGATAGAATCGCTATCATGTCCGCAGGCAAGCTGGTGCAGTATGACACCCCGGAGACAATTCTATCGCGGCCGGCCAACAAGTTTGTCCACGATTTCGTCGGCACCGATAGGGCCCTCAAACGGCTGTCCCGAATCGGGGTTGAGGGCTTTGTCAAGCCGGCCAATCCGGTGGCAATAACCGATTCCATCAGTAAAATAGCAGCCGTCATCGGCCGCCAGCCCTCTGCATGGGTTGTCAACGGGGATGGCAGACTCCTCGGCTGGATTGACAGAAAGAGTCTTGCTCAGGCAAGCTCGGCAAGCCAGGTGCTGGTGGCTCAGACGGCGGATGAAGTTGCCATTTCAAGAGGTGCCACCCTCCATGAAGCCCTGTCCCTGATGCTTGGGCAGGGGGTCAAGAGCGTCCCGGTTGTTGATGAACAGGAACGCCTCATCGGCGAGGTATCCCTCAGTGATGTTGAAGCAGCTACGGTTGAGACGGAGGCATAGCTTGTGTCCGGCAAACAGGTAACCAGTTGGCTCATTCTGGCAATATTAACCGCCGCCTTTATTATTTTTATCGCCAACAGTCACTGGGTGGAGGCTAGCCTGCGCTTCCTCTTCCCGCAGGAGGAAGCCGTGGTGCTACCCCGCGCCTCCCTCCTGGAGTTTTTCTGGCAGCATGTGCAACTGGTGGCTGTTTCCAGCGGTATCACCATTATGATCGGCATCCCCCTGGGTATATGGGTGACGCGCACCAGCGGTCGAGACTTTCTGCCACTGGTTACCGACCTGACATCTTTCGGCCAGACCTTCCCACCGGTGGCTGTCCTGGCGCTGGTAGTGCCGGTGCTTGGCTTCGGCTTCCAGCCAACGGTGGCAGCTCTCGTCCTCTACGGTCTGCTACCGGTGGTCAGGAATACCATCACCGGTCTGAAAGCCGTTCCCTGGCATTACCTGGACGCCGCCCGGGGTATGGGAATGAGCCGCCTTGAGGCGCTGTTTGCCATAGAAATCCCGCTGGCAGCACCGGTAATCATGGCCGGCATTCGCATATCAGTCATTGTCAATATCGGTACTGCCACCATTGGGGCTATCATTGGTGCCGGTGGGTTGGGCTCGCCAATAATAGCCGGGCTGATTCAGGATAACCTGGCCTTTATCATTGAGGGAGCGGTGCCGGCGGCTATCCTGGCCATCCTGGTTGACCAGTTTCTGGCCAACATTGAAAGGCTCTTCGCCTACCCTGCCCAGGCCTAGACCAGGCCCCTGATTAGGCCGGCGACATACCCGGCTATGGCCGGAGCGGCTGTCAGGCCGGGAGATTCAATGCCAATGAGGTTAATGAAACCCGGCAGGCCTTTATCACTTTCCTCTGCGATAACGAAGTCCCTGATGTCTTCGCCGGGCCCTTGCAGCTTGGGCCTGATACCAGCCATCTCCGGTGCCAGATCATCTTGCTCGATAAAGGGCAGGAAGGGCCTGACCGAACGGTAAAAAAGCTCCCTGTTCCCCTCCCCGACGGAATAGTCCAGGCCACCTACATATTGAATGCTGGGGCCAAGGCGCATCCGGCCATCCAGGTCAAGGGTGACATGTATGCCCACCCCGCTGACATCAGCCGGAGGCACCGGGAAGATTAACCGGCTTACCAGTCTGTTCTTGCCGCCGCCAACACTGAAGTATTCGCCCTTGCAGTAGTGCAAACGGTAGCCGGCACCGGCTATGTCTATCCCGGCCATCCCGGCCACTCTGTCACTGCCCAGGCCGGCACAGTTAATGAGCACGCTGGTAATAAAAGAAAACTCTTCTTCACCATCCCTGACTGAAACCCGGTAGCCAGAAGCCACCTTATTTATGCCAACAACCTCTGTCCTGTAGGCTATCTGGGCATTTTTACCGGTCATGCCGGCGACAAAGAACTTCATTAGAGCATGCGAGTCAATGATACCGGTTTCCGCTGCCCAGATTGCCGCTTCCCCGGCCACGTTAGGCTCAAGCTGCTGTAACTGACGCCTGGATACCAGCCTCAACCCGGGAGCTCCACTCCTCTGGCCTCTGTCAAACAGCTCTTCAAGTTCGCCTATTTCCCCTTTGCTGGTGGCCACTATCAGCTTGCCCAGCTTGGCACAGCCGATGTTTTTTTCCGAACACATCTGGTAGAGCATTTCATTTCCGGCAACGCACAGCCTGGCCTTGAGCATCCCGGGAGGATAGTAGATGCCGGAATGGATGACGCCGCTGTGCCGGCTGCTGGTCTCCAGGCCAAAGGAATCGTTCTTCTCCAGAACATAAACCCGCCGATTGCCATCGGCAACCCCGGCGGCTATGGCCAGGCCAACAACACCGGCACCAACAATAGTAATATCAGCCCGGTATTCCATCTTAAAACTCTGCTGGGGCGGAGTGCCGACAACCGGTGGCAGTAACTAATCCCCAGTAACTGGTTCTTTCCATTATATCACCTGGCTTGCTTATTCGGGATGCCAATTCCAGGCAGCCTTGAAAGCAAAATGAAACTGTGTTATAAACACTGAGCAATGACAGGCCAATTTGATAACGATGAGAAACTCGTGAGCCAGAGGGTGAAACTGGGAATCATTGCCGTTGTTTTAATCACAATAGCCGTACTTTCGTATGTCGCTGTTGCCGACAACATGTTCTTTGTTGAACAACAATTAGCAAGGAATGACTCTGTCCTCATAGAGGATGAGCGCTACAACCTTCACTTTTTCAAGGATGGAAATGCAGACCATGAGAATGCAATCGAGGTAGCCAATATTTCTTATAACATATACCGGGACAACGGGAACACGGCCTCCATAACATTCCAGCTCTCGCACAAGATTGCTTATAAGGTTGACTCACTAAGTCTAAGATTTAAAATGCTGCAACCACCCTCAGCCTTAACACTTGAAGACCCGGAGGGTTATTCATCGCCACCACTTATATACACTCCCGCTGATGATGATACGTCTGTCATATTCAATTTTTCAGACCCGGAAGGCACAATGGGTTCACTATATGGAACCATCAACCTGGACTTCTCGCTGAACCTGCAAGAGATAGACCCACTTTTTACAGATAAGTTGATTTTGGATATCGCCTTCTCCATGCACGAGGGGAGCATATTCAAAATAGTAGAACAAACAGCAAGAGTAGCCGTACAGCTTGATATTGCATCTCTTATGTAAAACTGCCTAAAGTTCGAGCTAAGTGATAATTCAAGTCACGCTTGTTTCGGTACCGGGAAAGGTAAATTGACGTTATGGCGTTACAGAGAGCCTTTCAGCTTATCCTGACCAGGTGGCACCAGGTAGCTCATCAGCCTGGATTCACGAGACTTTCGGTCATTGGCATACCGATACTACTTCTGGCTAGTTTAGCCAGTTGCGCAAACATTGCTCCAGCCCCGGCATATACTGCAAACTGGCAGGCCCTGACAATGGTGACTGCCGAGCAGATCTACGTTGACTATACAACCGACCCGGCTGTTGCTGATACTAAATACAAGGGTAAAGAAGTTCTATTCTATGAAATTGTAGTTGAATCCCTCTTCTTCAGTGAAAAGGAAAGCTACCTCAGCAAAGGTGATGTGCGGTTTGAACCTACTGATCCGACGGACCTTGATAATATTAAAGTGGGCTATACCGTAACCATAGCAGGTATATGCCAGGGTATATCACGCCATACTATAGTGATTAGTGATTGCTTCATCGAGTTTGTAAAGGGATATGGATTTGAGTTGCCGGAAGCGGTGCCTAATACGGGGGGATACTAGGCCGCCTGACGAGGTGGTTCTTATGGCGCTTTCTCCTATTGTATGCAATTTTGCTTTTATGTAACCACCTCAACTGATCCCGATTCAAAAGACACAGAAACCTTTACCTCTACATTAGCATTAGTTACTACAGTCTGAATATGTAAGGCAAAAAGAATATCTCTTATTATTTAGTCCCTATCCCCCACCGCCCTACCTCCACCCCTCCGCTTCCCTTGACCGGTATAAGCGGGCTGATGTATCCTGATAGCCGCATCCAAGCACTGATTGATTTATCATGGCCCAGGAAAAATCCGCCCGGCCCGCTGTCGAAGTAGATAATGCGTCCTTCAACTACAGGGAAATAAAGGCTGTTGACCGGTTATCACTTCAAGTGCCCAGGGGCATCAGCTTCGGGCTGCTCGGCCCCAACGGCGCCGGTAAAACCACCCTCATCAAGCTTCTGGTCGGTCTGCTCAAGCCGAAATCGGGTAGTATCCGCATACTGGGCGAGGCAACCTCACGGAAAACAGCACACCTTATTGGCTATATGCCCCAGCTTCACTCACTCTATTCGGAGCTATCGGCCATGCAGAATGTTGATTTCTTCGCCCGTATCTACGGATTAAGCGATAAAAAAGAGAGGGGACAGAAAGTGGAGGATGTCCTCCGGCTTGTCGAGATGTGGCCACGCCGCAAAGACTCGGTGATGAACCTGAGCGGCGGCATGAGACAGAGGGTTAGCCTGGCCTGCGCCCTGGTCCACAGGCCGCCCCTGCTCCTCCTCGATGAGCCCACCGTTGGCCTTGACCCGGAGCTCAGGGTCACTTTCTGGGACTATTTCACTCGGCTGACAGGGGAAGGGGCCACTCTCATCATCTCCAGCCACACCATGGATGACGCCGCCCACTGTGATAGCCTGGTTTTCATGCGGGCAGGCACAGTTATCGCTGGTGGAACTCCTGATGAACTAAAACAAGCCACCGCTAAACCCGAGGCCACTCTGGAGGATGCCTTTCTTTACTTTATTCACCTGGGGGACAAGCAGCATGCCTAGCCATGCCCTGACCATCGCCGGCCGGGTTATACGCCAGCTCATCCGTGACAGAAGGACAATGGTCCTTATTATTCTAGTTCCGTTAGTGATGATGGGGCTTATCGGCGCCAGCTTCCCCGATGAAAGTGTCCTCGATTACATCGCCCCGGCCATGATAGCAACGCTGGCGCTGTTTTTCAGCTTTTTACTCACCGGTATAAGCTTCCTCAGGGAACGCTCCCAGGGAACCCTGGAGCGGCTGATGGCCTCACCGGTGACGCGGCTTGATGTCGTCGTCGGTTACCTGTTCGGCTTCTTCCTGTTCGCTCTGGCCCAGACATCAATTATTATATTCTTCACCATCTACGTGCTGGGGGCCAATTTCATGGGCGAACTGTGGCAGATTTTTATCTTCCAGACTGTCATCATAGCCGGTGCCGTCACCCTGGGCATATTTACCTCCACCTTCGCCAGAAACGAATTCCAGATGGTACAGTTTATCCCCTTAATCATAACGCCCCAGATATTCATGGCCGGCATACTCTGGCCGGTAGAGCAGATGCCGGAGTACCTTCAGTGGCTGTCAAAAATAATGCCGCTGACCTATGGCGTGGAAGGGCTGAGGGATATCATGCTGGCCGGGGCTAACCTTCTTGACGTTGGCTTTGAGCTGGCGGTCTTAATTGGATTTACTATTGTCACTTCAATACTGGCAGCTACTGTCCTGAGGAGAGGAGCATCCTGACCGGCAGCCTTTCTTAAGCTGGCTTTCTTTTTTCCAGTAAGAGAATAAGACTGCCAGTAATTAACGGCGGCAGAGCCATGCCCAGCATAACCAGCATAGTTCCCAGCAAATCGACACGGCCGGTGGCAAACCAATAGTAGCCAGCAAGCAGCAGCAGGCCAGATGCCACCATCAGCACGCCACCGACAAGCTGGCGCTTCCAGAGAAAGGCGAGGCCGGCCCAGAGAAACAAAACACCCAGCACCAGCACCACCGAGGAACCTACTTCCTCACCGGTAATCGGGCCAAAGCCATGACTCAATGATGAGGCGGCTAAAAAGACCGTCCACAACACTGCCCAGACCAGCCCGACAAAAAGACCGGCCCGTCGCAATAACTTCCGCCGTTTATCCTCTACCATCTCCATCTGTCTTCTGCTATACCTGAACCGATACAAGCTCCTTCACCGCCCAGACCCACCCTCTGGGGCCAACCCCATCAGCCCGAATAACATTATGTAAAGGTGTTTTCAGCCAGCCGCCGGTCGCCTTCTCCACCAGCACCGGTACATCAACCTCGGCCAGCATGGGCAAATCATTGAAACTATCACCAATTCCTATGCTCTTGATAATACCAAATTTCTTGTGCAAAAGAGACAATAACAGCCGTGTCGCCCTGCCCTTGTTGCTGCCGCCGCCAACGCCGTAGAACCTGGTACCCCGGCTCCAGGTCAAACCCGCCTCTTCAATCCTGCCCAGTATAGTCCTGATCTCCGTATCGGAGCCGTTAAGAACCAGTGTCTCCTCATAAGAGCGCCGGCGTGCCAGCTCCGCCGATTCCAGGTCAAGCCCGGTAATACGCGATATTTCGGCAGCATCCATATCACCAAAACCACGCATATTTAGCCCGCTTTTACTTTTTATCTGCCCCAGGATGCGTCTTATCTCTTTATAGGGCTTGCCCAGCTCAATAACCTGGTAGCCACCAACCTCCCGGTGATAGTCATAGGAAAAGGGGAAGTAACCAGGCTCCACAAATATGGCACCCCCGTCCTCAACAATAAACGGGTCTTTAATACCAAGCTGGTGACGATATATATCCTGCTCAGCCCAGGTCTTGGAGGAACAAAAAATGATGGGCACTGCCGCCTGTTTCAGTTCCGCCACCACTGGTGCTACCTCCTCGCAGGAATAGGTATTATAGTCAAGCAGGCTACCATCCAGATCGGTGACAATAACCACCCGGCAGTCTTCACTACCGGCTTTTTTCGCCCCAGGAGATGCCTTTGGCATTACGCAAACTCCTGCTTCTAGTCAACCGCCAGGGCTGAGTATGCCTCCAACCTGTCGGCCATCAACTTGTGAAACTTGGCCAAGTCTATGCTGCGGGGCGCCTTATAAAGCTCTGGCTGTGGTGGGATTTCCCTTTCGTCCTTTACAAGTCCTTGCGTAATAAGTTCTTTAATTATGCTGGCTTTTATATTATTGTCGGAAAGCGCCGAATGGTAAATAGCGCTCAATGCAGGGAGAAGCATCTCTTCCTTCAGGTGCTGCGCCCCCTTTTCCTCATGAAGGTGGGGGTTGCGGGACTCAATCTGGAATATTTCTACCCCGTGCCTGGCGGCCGCCGTCTGAGCCATGGGCAGTACCCCGCCGAAGGCTTCAAAAATAGATAAAAGCTCTTGCGGCTCTATGGCATAGCCTGAAGCATAGGGCAACAACTCTGCCAGTCGCAGGCTTATAGCATGCTCACCAGCGTTACTGGTGCGGACAATATCCGTTTCAAAGCCGGTATTTGATGAAATGAGGGCATTCATATACTTATTACTGATTTCAGAAACACGTCCCCACTTCCTGAAGTACATGCCGGCCGATATCTTGGGTTTATAACGCCACAGTATTCTGACCATAGCATAAGGAGAAGTCGCCAGGCTAAAGCCGGCGGCATAAACCCTTGCGTACTCCAGCACCGAGCCCGGAAAGTAATTGTCGGCATCTATAAAGCCGATATAGTTCTTCTTGGCCACCATTGCCAGCAGCATGGCCACTATCATTGCCTCGCTCTTACCATTCTTCAAC